>NZ_LS999521.1:2420993-2723617 GCF_900520355.1 Acinetobacter calcoaceticus
AAACGGCGAGCTAGGCTTAAAGTTCCTCCTACAGGAAACTGATGTGAAGGTGCTGTATAAACAAGTTTGCTTTTGAAATAATGATCTGTAATGTCAGAGATTCGCATTCCCTCTTCATCACTTTCAATTAAATTGACCTGAGCACCAAAACTTCGAAAAATATTAAAAGCTGCGTCGTAACCTGGTTCATCTAGGCACACCTGATCATTTGCTTGAAGTAAGGCATATGCAGTCAAATGAATGGCTTGCTGCGTTCCATTTACAATAATAATTTGCTCTTCGTTGCAGTTTAGACCTCGGGTTGAGCGGACATATTCACAGATTGCCTGACGCAATGGTAAATAGCCCCGTGGGTCGTGAAATTGACCCAGCTGATAATACGACTGTCGCCAAGCTTGTATTAATAATTTTCCCCAAAGCTGATGAGGAAATAAATCAATACAACCCACTCCTACATGGAACATTTTTTTCTTTTGACTTGACCATGACTGTTCTCGCCATGAAGTTAATAATCCCTCAAGATTCGGATTAATATTTAAAGAATGATGATTGGTTAGCGTAGTTTTTTTTGAATTTTCTTGAATATGTATTAGCTGATCTGGCACAACCTCAGCAACATAAGTACCTGAACTCGGTTTGGTAAATAAGTATCCTTCATCGAGTAACCGTTCAAGCGCAGCTAACACAGAGTTTCGTGAAATCGACATCATCTCTGCCAAGGCCCGACTTGAAGGTAATTTTGTTCCAGCACTCAGTCTTCCATCTAAAATAGCATCACGCAGAGCCGAATATAGCCCATCTTTAATCTGACCTTTAGGCAAAATCAAATGTGGAAAAGATGCAGAAATCGAAGTTGCCATAACAAACTGGTACTGTGAAAGATATTGAAAGTGTACCTTACAAAAATACCACTAGCAAAACTACACTTTAGTTCTCAACTTTCTAAAACTTTAAAACAGAGTGTAATTATTATGCAAAATCAAGACATTCAGATTGTCCCTGTTCAACAGCAGGACTATTCACAGTGGGAGAAATATTGGCTTGCCTATCAAAATTTCTATCAGGTAAATTTACCTTTTCATGTCACAAAAGTGACTTGGGAACGCTTTTTCAATGAAAATGAGCCCGTTTATTGTGCTGTTGCCAAACAAGGCGAGCAAGTTTTAGGAATTGTGCATTATGTTATTCATCGCTCAACATGGGCAGAGAATAATTATTGTTATTTAGAAGACCTCTATGTTTCACCTGAAGTCCGTGGTCAACACATTGGTAAGCAACTCATTGAATATGTACAAAAGCAGGCCATTGAGCAAAACTGTGATCGTTTATATTGGCACACGCAAGAAACCAATCACACGGCTCAAAAACTCTATGACTGGATTGCACAAAAACCAGGAATAATTGAATACCGCATGTCTTTAATCTAGACCAATTGAAAACACCAAAAGCTTTAATTCTTTTGGTGTTTTATCTTAAATATATTTTATTTGAAACTCCAATAGTTCCCTACTTACACCTTAGCGAATGAGCTTGATGACTTTGTCATTAATGATGGTGCATTGATTAAACTCTGCAAAACGCTTGAGCTCTTGCTCTAATTCGAAAAAGAAAAGCTCTTCATCTTTGATTGTTTTTTCTAGATGTAGACTAATCACCTCTAGCTCTTTTACCGTCCGATGTGCTTTGCAATCTATGCGGCCCACTAGCTCATCTTGATAAAGAATAGGTAAGCAAAAATAACCAAATACCCGTTTGGCTGCTGGTACATAACATTCGATCCGATAATCAAATTCAAATAAAGATGTTAAGCGATCACGATGAATAAGCGAGTTATCAAACGGTGAAAGTATTTTTAAGCCAAAATCAGTATTCACTTTTTGTTCTATTGCAGCTACATGGACATATAGAGTTTGCCCATCAACAAGTTTAATTGCTGACACTACACCCGCATCAACCTGCTCATTAAGCACTAAACGCATAGTTTCTTTTAAATTTTTTCCCTTTAAATGAACCAATTGTTTCCATGTAAATGCGCCATGTGCTCGAAGCGTTGTATTAAATAAATACTGCGCATATTCATGAAGCGTAGGCATACTTAAATCAATATTTTCAGGTAAGCAGCGTTCGGTCAAATCATAGACTTTTTCCATTCCGTTACGTTCACAAATCATCAGGTCACCCTGCATGTATAACTGCTCAAAAGCACGGCGACCAGGACCTGTATTCCACCAACCACCCGAATTATTTTTATTATTCTTATCAATATCTCGTAATCGAATTCGACCCTCTGCACGAACGCGGGCTAAGATTTCATTCATGAGATGTTGATCACCTCTATTGAAATAACGGCTTTCTCCCTTTCTAACCGACATCATGGCAGGCAGCGCATAACGGTAATCTTTCATTGGTAGATAAGACGCCGCATGATACCAATATTCAAAAATCTGGCGCTCTCGAACCAAGTTATTTAAATGACTTAAATCATAATCAGGCACTCGATTCCATAATATATGGTGATGAGCGCGCTCAACGACCGATATGGTATCAATCTGCACATAACCCAAATGTTCAATAGCCTGTAAAGTCCCCTCCACACCTTTTGCAAACGGACTAATCTTTCCTAAGCCTTGATTAAATAGAGCCAACCGTTTTAAAGATGAAGTCATAGAAAGCTCAATTGGCTAATCACTGAATCAATTTTAATGTCCTGTATTTTAGGTTCTGTAAACATATTTTTCTCTTTTTAATTTATATCATTCAAACTTTCGGCAATGAGTTTTTCTGCCATTTCTTGAGTTTTTCTTAATCCCGGCATGCGGAACTCAGTATGTCCATAATCTTGGATAGATTTCCAACGTCCGCCCCACGTGAGACCAACCGATTCAGCAACTTGTCCATATAAACGATAACCTTGCATAGCCCAAGGGTCTCTTTCAGAAATAACCACTTTTCCATTTCGCTTAAAGGCTATATCTGCTGCCAAACCAAATTGATGATAACTCTGATACCCTTTTGCTCTGGTCGTATTCGGATTACCCGCCAGCATATTCTGACGAACAGGACTACGATACCCCTCCAATAGAACCAACTCATAGCCATATTGTTCTTTCATAATTTTAAAAACCATGAGTAAACGCTGCTTATAGCGTGGGTTCATTTTGTTCCATTTACGATCTACTAAACTTGTATCTAAAATAGCTCGCCCATCGAAACTCGAATTATCAATAGGTGAAGAATTAATAGCGCCACTACTTTGAGCAGAATATTGTTGCTCTAATTGTGTGGCCTCTACAATCGCAGCTTCAATTAGGCTTTCATCCACTTCTGGTGGTGGTGATAATATTTCACCATTCAAAAGTGCATAAATTTGAGGATCTGTTTTTTTGAGATATTCAGCTTCAATTCGAGTTGAGCTAATAGGTCGAGTGAAAGCAAACACTAAAATACTGGCAAACAAGAAAAAGCCTGCAATGACAATCCACCACTGTTGTAAATGCCAATGGGATTGTAGCTTTTCAGGCGCAGCTGCCTGATTCATGGTTTGAGCAAATTGTCTAACTTGATTAAGCTGCTTACGACCTTGTGGCAGTAATGACAAAACAAAATCTTTGCTTCTACTCCTTAGCTCATAAGACATTAAAAACGCTAAACCAATTGCCAAGCATGTAAAGCAAAAGAAAATGAGAAAAATCATCATCAGTTCATTAATTCACAGCAAAAGGACTTCGTGTAATTTTAATATCTACCGATGCCTTAGGTGGTTCAACCTCAGCTTCTGGCTCGGCTGGAGCTTTATTCTCAACAACAGGTTTGGTCTGCGCTACTTGTTGTGGCTTAATCACTGGTTTTTGTTGAGTAGGCTGAACTTTCGCTTGGGCCGACTTAGGTATCGTCCCTGTTTGTAGTTGAGGCGCAGGCTGAACTTTCTTTTCACCCGTGAGCTGTTCATCGAACGGAGAAACTCGCTGTTCATTAGTAGTAGCGGACTTATGCGGAACAGGTTTAAAGATACTACTTAATTCATTATCTTTAGGTTGTTCAAAGCCATCACGACTCATTGAATCTGTTTCGTTGTCTTGACTTACAGCAACCTGATTTTGTTCATCAGTAGAATGAGCAGTCTCTTGATTTAAAATCTGTTCTTCTGTTGATTTATTCTCAATTGCAGTTGATTCTGACGAATACGGTTGAGACAAGAACAGGAATAGCGAGATGCTTACAAACACCCCGGCAATAACACCAATGACAATATAAAGTATTGGTGATTTCGGCTTTTTTTTATTCGACTGTAAAACTCGAATAGAAGTTGGTTTTTCCTGAGCCATTTCGTACCATCATCAAGGTAAATAAATTGTAATATGTGCTTGCTCTTGAGGAGCAGAAATCACATTTTGATAATTAGATAATGCTTTATCATTTTGATTATTCAGCATAAATCTTAGCCCTGCAAAGGTAAGAAATGCAAAAATCAATAAAAAAATCAAAATCCAGAAGAAAGGTACTTCGCGATGGATAATATTTCGTATCTGATCAGGAATTGCCGAGAACGGCGAAAATGCAACCTTTTTTCCTTTCAAATAGTCAATTTCATCACCCACTCTTGATACTAAATGGTTGAGACTTTCCGTAGACTCGATTCGGTACTTGCCCTGAAAACCTAATAAAAGGCAGTAATGAAATACTTCTAGAGCAGCTAGACGTTCTTTTCCACGGCTACGTAATTGCTCCAAAATTTCAAAGAAGCGATAGCCCGCTAATTGAGAACCAAACAAGCTCAATTGTAATGGGCTAATCAACCAAGCATTTTGTAAATTAAAATAGCTTGGGTCTTGTTGCGTTACAATCGTTTCATCAATCAAAGCACAAAATGCATATTTAGAATCATGAATATCATCAGCTGAAAATTGCAACTTTTTGGCTTGTTGCTCAAATTGATTAAGTAAATTTAAGATTTTTTCACGAAACTGCTGCGCATCTGCTGGCACATACTGATTTCGAATTAAGAAAACCAAATAAAAGCCATCATGCAATAAATCAATAAGATTGATTGCCTGTAATTTTGCTTGAGACTGGCTATTATTGCTCCCGCCCGTTCCAATTTGCCCATCATCAAATAAAGAAGGAGCACCTGTGGATTGTGACATTTTTCTCTCCTTTACCGTTAAGCGTTCATGACCGCAATCAGTTCAATACTGATATCTTGGAAACCAGCCGGAACATAAATACAAATCGTCTCTGAATCTAACATGCGCTGATATAACTCATGATGTGGTTCAATTTCAAAATAGCTCACACCAGAGCGCACAGGAATAGCAGTTGGAACTTGAATTAAGTGATGCAATGGAATTGCAGGCAATGCAGCAACCACACGTTGCTCTACATCTAAAGTGCTACCAACCTTGAATCGTAAAGGTACAATCTGGATCAACTCATGTGTCTGCATTGCACTACTTGATACTGCAATATAAAGTCGAGTGTCTCGAGTAATCTTATCGGTCTCAAGGCTTCCCACCCAATATGAAGGTCGGATTTCTTTAAGTGCGATGCTGATGTAACGACTCGAAATAATCGTATCGAGTAAATCACGCAAAATTGTGTCTAACTGCGAAAAACTTTCTTGTAAATTATGGTGTTTATAGGCAGGTAATTGATCGACATCATAGGCCGTCGAGAAAGTTAATAATGAACCTGCTAAACGCAATAATTCAAAGAACAAACGCTCTGGATGGATTTGTGGATATTGCACAAAATGATTAAGCCCCGCATGAGCTGTATTTAATGCATTCACTAACCAGAATGAAACAATATCACCTGAACGAAATTCAATTAATTTCTGTTCATTTTCTCTGTTATTGGTTTGAATCGTCTTAATTTTTGCCTTAATAACGTTCAGTGTTCTTTTTAAATTTGAAATGAGTGTTTCAGATGCATCTACATGCAAAATTGGCGGAATAAACTTTCGATCAATTTCGAAAGCACCCGAACTTTGACGCTTAATCTTTCCAATAGGTAAATATAAAAAACCATCTAAATTATGGTCAGGATTACTATGTACATCTAATAGTTTAAAAACAGCACGACGGCGTAACAAACTAATATCTGCTTCGGTAGCGTTAGTAAATAGATCATGCGTCTCGACAAGATGAGATTGATATCTACCCTTTTGCGCTTGGTTCTGATCAATGAGATTTTGCTTATTTGCTTGTAAGAGTGGCAATGCTAAATAGATTAACATTTCACCACGTAAATTAAGATCATCCAATAAAATTGGCTCAGGCAATAAATCGTAAGCAGGTGCCTGATAAATTTCTCCGTCTTGCCAAATCATCTCTACAGACTCAAGAGCAAGAATATGTGTGCTCAATTGAGCCTCATCGAAATTTAATTTCTGAATACCATATGAAAAAGGTACAACCGCTCGAACCGTATGATTTAACCGTTGTTCATGATAGGTATCTTGAATTTGGAAATGTTGAGGTCTTAAAAATAAACCTTCGCCCCAAAGGACTTTTTCAGCTTTAAACATATGTCTTTACCAATCTTTATTCGTATTCATTTTTAGGTTGTACACCTAACATTTCCTGAACCATTTGTAATGGATGCTCATCTTTAATGACTTGTGCTAACCATTCATGTAACGGCATTTGACTCCATTTAATGGTTTTTTGAAGCATATAACTCACAGGGCTATGAGGCTCATTTGCTTGAAAGTAATCCGCGATTTCTTGCAGCACTTTCATTGCTTGCTCACGATTCGCCAAGTGTGTTTGAGCTTGAGGCTGAAAAGCAGGCTGATCTGAAACAACTTGTACAGGCACTTGATTTTCCATAGATGAGCTCGTGATGACTGTCGCCTGCTCTTGGATTGGCGCAAGCCCAGTACCAAAAGCTTCTGCTTTATAAATCTTGCGTAATGTGCTGTGAATGGTTTCAAATGCTGAATCAATTGCACCAAAACTCGGCGAATCTAGTCCCATTAAATGATCAAGGGTTTGCTTTAAAACATCCCATTCGGTTAAGACTGAACTAAAATCTTGATAATTAGAATATTGAAAAGTTTTAGACGTATTGAAAATAGCCTGATCGAATTGTTCTAATTCCGATGGCCCCGACTGACTATCGTAATCTTCTGTTTGTTTACGGCGAATATTCTCGTGATATAGAAAATTATCATAATCAAGCAAATTATAATAAGGAGCTGTATTGGTTAAAGAAACTTTCTTTAACAACATCGGAAGTTGATTAATTAAACCCTGTAATAAACCGATGCGCTGATCTAAGTCATCATCTTCAATAACAGGGTGAATTTCCTGCCAATATTGATTTAACATGGTATGGCTCAAGGTTAGACCTTTAGCCATACCATCAAAACCATAAAGATGCGTCCAAGCTTCTAAGAGCCAAGTTAATAGACGAATATCTTTTGTATTCTCTTTTAGCAAAACACTCGTTTTATTGGATACAAAGTCCCAATCGGCCTGTTTGCGCTCGGCAACCCAATCACCTTGATCTAGCAATAGATCATCTTGTGTCTTCGCTTTTTTTATTTCATGAAATTCATTAGAAAATGAAAAGTCGTCACCACAAGGTAAGCTATCACTAATGGGTTCAAGGAGTTCAGAAATATCAATATTCATCTAATTTTAGCTCTATTCAATTTTAAACTTCTGACTTCAACTTTTTACTTGTCCTTTTTTTAGCAGCTTTCGCAACTGGATCTAGTAAATATTGAATTTCATCATCTTTAGCATCAATCATGATAATTTTTGGCAATTTTTGCTCTGCTAAAGCCACCAAAATTTCTGTAGCTAACGCAGGTAAAACCGTAGAATTTAAAATATTATCGACATTACGAGCACCACTATCGACTTCTGTGCAACGGCTTAAGAGCAGCTCTACTAAATCATCAGAATATTGGACTTGTGTGCCGTATTGTTTTTCAATTCTGGCTGTGATTTTTCCTAGCTTATGTTTAATGATTCGTACGAGTAAATCGTCGTGCAATGGGAAATACGGCACAACTCTCATTCGGCCTAAAAATGCAGGCTTGAATTGCTTGTACAAACTTGGTTTTAAATGGTCAATCAACTCTTCAGCTGTTGGCCATTCTTCTACAGGCGTATTTAAGCACGCTTGCATAATGGCACTTGAGCCAGCATTTGAAGTCAACAAAATAGTGGTGTTTTTAAAGTCAATAACTCGACCTTCACCATCTTCTAAAGTGCCTTTATCAAATACTTGATAAAACAGTTCCTGAACATCACTATGTGCTTTTTCAATTTCATCAAGTAAGACAACGCTATAAGGATTACGGCGAACAGCTTCTGTTAAAACCCCGCCTTGACCATATCCCACATACCCTGGAGGTGCACCTTTAAGTGAAGATACCGTATGTGCTTCCTGGTATTCCGACATATTAATCGTGATTAAATGCTGCTCACCACCATATAATTCATTTGCCAAAGTTAATGCAGTTTCAGTTTTCCCCACACCACTTGGCCCAACTAAAAGAAATACACCTTGTGGCTTATTCGGATCTTCAAGTCTTGCTTTTGAAGTTTTAATGCCCTGAACTAATTGTGTGAGTGCATAATCTTGCCCCATTACACGTTCGCCCAATTTATCTTCAAGCGTTAATATCTGTTTAATTTCATCATTTACCATTTTTCCGACAGGAATACCGGTCCAATCAGAAATAATTTCATTAATGATTTGAGAGTTTACTCTTTCAAATACTAATGGTTGCTGGCCTTGAATCTCAGCAAGATTCTTACGCAATAGATTGATCTGGTCATAAGCCTCAGATTCATTAGTATGATTCTGTGCTTCTAATTCCTGAATTTTATGAACAAGCTCTAATTCTTTTTGCCACTGCTCTTGGGTTTCATGAATCTCTTTTTGCAAAGATTCTAAATTAACTTTTAAAGTTTCCAATCGTTCATGATGAATTGGAATCTGACGATGCTCATTTTCTAAAATCTGCTGTTCAAGCTTTAAGTTATACTCTTGTGCTTTTAACTGATCGAGTTTTACCGGTTGTGCATTTTGGGTTAATGCAACACGTGCTGCTGCTGTATCAAGCACACTCACTGCTTTATCTGGAAGTTGGCGACCACTAATATATCGATGTGAAGAATGAACCGCAGTAACGATCGCTTCATCATCAATTTGTAGATTAAAGTGCTGCTGCATCACAGGAATCATTGCACGTAACATATCAACGGCAACTTCTTCGGTTGGCTCTTCTACTTTTATCACTTGAAAACGTCGGCTCAAGGCAGCATCTTTTTCAAAGTATTGCTTGTATTCCGCCCATGTTGTTGCAGCAATGGTACGCAATTCACCACGTGCAAGTGCTGGTTTTAAAAGATTTGCAGCGTCATTTTGCCCTGCTTGCCCACCTGCACCAATTAAGGTATGTGCTTCATCAATAAATAAAATAATAGGATGGGCAGAAGCTTGAACTTCTTGAATCACTTGTTTTAAACGGTTCTCAAACTCGCCTTTAACACTTGCGCCAGCCTGTAACAGCCCCATATCAAGCACATGTAAATGGACATTTTTTAAGGCGTTAGGCACTAAACCTTGAGCAATTTTTAAAGCCAAACCTTCGACCACTGCTGTTTTACCAACTCCCGGTTCTCCAGTTAAGATCGGGTTATTTTGGCGTCGACGCATTAAAATATCGAGCATTAAGCGAATTTCATATTCACGCCCAATAACTGGATCTATACCGCCTTGTTTAGCTTTTTCAGTTAGATTAATCGTGTACTGATCAAGCGCAGGAGTTTTAACTACTTTTGTATTTGTTGTAGCGACTTCTTCTGGCTCATCTTCTTTCGAAAGTGTTTTTGTTTCATCTTGTTGTTCAACACTCTTCTCACAAATTTCAAGAAACTTATGTTTCATTGAATCAATTGGTAAAAGATCGAATAAACTCGAAGCTCGAGTAGCAATTTGATATAAATCAGGTGCCGTTAATAACGCAACTAATAAGTGACCACTACGAATAACTGGATTTTGCTCAGCGGAAGCTAATAACCAAGCTTGTTCAAACAAACGAACGATAGATTTAGCAAAAATAGGAGTTCGAGAATTACCTTTCGGTAATTGCGAAATTGTTTCTTTTAAATCATCAGCCAAAGCTTCAGGTGAAATTTTATATTTCTTTAATAAAATTTTTAAATCATTTTCTAGAGATTGATTAAGTAACTCTAAAAATAAATGTTCAATTTCAATTTCGTAATTCTGTTGAATAACACAAGCATTAGCCGATTTTTCTAAAGCAGTACGCGCAACTGTAGAAAGTTTTGTAATTAAAATTTTTAAATTACTCATCATTACTCTCAATATTTTTAAATAATTTAATGCTTAAAATCATAATGCCTGTATATTAACAAAATTCAGCTTTATCAGACAAACTACTCATCATTTCAAGCGTTAATATGTTCTAGTAGATATTTATATAAAATATCTCTACCCTTATCCTTGATTAACTAAACTCTGTTTTGGCAATAATTTACAGCCGCATGATAATGAATCATTTACGCGCGCTCCAGATTTTCCCATAACAAGCATATTCGGATCACCCGATACAATCGTAGAAACCGTTTTGTGTAACGGACAAGTGGCCTTGTCTCCTACACACGCAATTGCAATTCCTTCAATTAAAAACGTACTGTTCCCTGAAATGACTTGCCCTCCACCAGTGGTTGGGCATCCAATCGTAATGTAAGGGCTAGCCATGTTTTTCTCCTTATATTTATAGAACAGTAAACTCAATTCGACGGTTTTTCTTTCTTCCTTCTGGAGACGTATTATCTGCAACTGGCTTAGAGGAACCTAAACCTTCTGTAGATAAATGATCTGCCGGAATACTTCTACTAATTAAATAGTTTTTTACTGCCAAAGCACGATCTTGACTAAGTTTTAAGTTTTTAGTTGCATCGCCAGAACTATCTGTATGTCCAATGATTTTGACTTTTTTACCACCCACTTTGTTTAAAGCAATAGCCATCTCATCTAGAATTTTTTGACCCGCATCAGTTAAAACTGCACTGCCAGATTCAAACTCAATAATTCGATTTTTCAGTGCATCATCAATGATTTTCTGCTCAGCCTGATTGACTGATAACTGTGGATACAGTTGATACGGTGGCTGAACTAACCCTTGAAAAGATTGAATGGTAGGCTGGATCTCTGCTGGATTCAGCATTTTTCCACTCAGCTCAAATCGAGTACCGTTTACACTTAATTTGCCTTGTGAAACTTTTTTTAAGTCAGGTGTAATAACTCGTGTAACCGAATCACTCCATCCATTTGGAGCAGCTACTGGTCTCACTTGTATTTTATCTACGACTTGATCTGCGCCATAAACAGACTGCATTTTTAATAAGATAGCCTGTTTACTGGCTTCGTTAGGAACTACGCCTTCTACAACAATGGGCTGAGCCAAAGCATAATTAGCTACGGCATAGATAAAACAGCCTTTTATGAGCTGTGAAAGTTTAGTTTGATATCGTTTATTCATTATTATTCACCCAAAAAAGTCTGTCTAAATAGTTTTAAGCCTTGATTTAAACTTAATTGGCGTTGGCATAATGATTGTTCTAGCGTCGCTAAACCAGCATTCTGCTCCAAATAAGTGTCAATCCACTGAGCTTCTATTAAAGAAACCCAGTGTTTACTATCCATATTCTGAGTAAAAATATCGCTAAGGGCTAAAATATCAGCACCTTGAAAACCGAAGAATAATACGGGTTGCTCTCGATGTAACAAGCCGATGAGTACCTCAGTATTATGTTCCTTTAAAAACCGACAAATAATACTGACCCAAAAAGCAGCTATTTCATAACTATAAGCAGGATTATTAATAGGTAAAATCAGGACTTTATTTAACCGACTAGTTCCATTTTGTAAAATTGGCTGTAGTAATAATCCCAGCCCAATCATACTTTGCGCTAACTCATAAATACTCAACTTCATTAACTGAGCAAATGAGTGCATCGTATGATTTTCATAAAAGCCTACACATTCTCGTTCAGTTAAAACCTGAATTTGATTTTGTAAGTGACCTAATTTTCCAAGTAACAAATCTGAATCTTTAATGCCTTTTAAAGCGCGATTGTTTTGAAATAAATCAACAAGCACATGTTTATAGCTATATGGTGCATATAACAAATTATCATACGGCAAATCAATTTCTAATAAATGGCTCAGCACCATTGGAAAAGATCGACCCGAACTATCTTCACTTGCGAGTAGATTCGCAACCAAAAACATATTTTCTTTTGGATTGGCAATAAAGAAATCCAGTGAAGGCAACGTGCTATAAGCTTCTTTAAAGTTGCCCGATTGCATCGCATATTCCAATGCTTCAGTAATCCACTGATCAAGCAACTGTATTAAAACATTCTGACCTTTTGTTTTTAAAAAGTCGCCTCGTGCAGGACTTTTGCCGTAATACAAAGGAGTGGTTTTTAATGTTTGCATTAGTGCTCCTCCTTTCGCATAGAGGTTATTTTCCATGTCATGGTTTAACTCCCGCAGAAGGCTGAGCGAGTGCTGCAACAGGATTTTCTGTTTTTGCTGGAGCCGCTTGAGCTGGTGCCTGCTGAGCAGATACCACTCGAGCTGCTTTATCGGCAGTGACTTTATCAACCAGTTGCATACCAGAATAACCACGGCTTGAACCAATACTGCCTGAATTACTGCTGATTAAACGGAAATTCATTTTCACAACTAATGATGGGTCCGTCTTACTACGCCAAAGCATTTCAAATCCGCCATTTTGTTCTTTACGTTGAGCACTATCAATTAAACGGTTAATACCATATTCACCTGGCTCATCAAAAATCGTGTGCGTTTGACCTTGTAAATCCACAGCAGTAATACGAGCACCCGGAATGCTTCCTTGGTTTGGCCAAATGAAGTTAACCCACTGCTGCACACCATTTTCATAAGTCATACGCTGACCATCAATATCAACGGTATATGAAAGCAATTGTGGATTTGGAATTGGGTAGAACTGGAAGTTAGATTGGTTGGTTGCTGGTGCCGCTGGAGCTTGAGCATTCAACTCACCGGTTGCCATACCATTCGCTGGAGTAACATATCTTTGGAAATTCATGACGAATTGAGGATTTAAACTAATTCCTAAATCTTTCCATGTCTTAGACGTTAACGTATAACCACGACGGATCACAAATGGATCAAGACTTTCTTTTACAAAGCGTGAAATACTACCGTTCTCGCCCAAGATTTGACCAATTTCACTACTTGTCGCCTGCAAAGAAGCTGATGAGTTAAATGGATATTTCTTGGCAAGATTTGCTGTAAATGGCTGATAAGCTTGCATTACCCACAATTTATTAATTTCATCTTGTGTCGGTGTAATTAAACTTTCAAAAGCCTGCGTAAGTGGACTAACTACCAATTTTTGTAGTAATCGCTGATCAATTTCATTGAAACCAACCGCCATTTTTTCATCTACAATTTTTTGTGTCTGGTTAAATACAGAAGTCTGCTCATTTAGGGTTTGCTTGACTAATGTCATCGCATTAGGCCCAACTTCACCTGCATTCTTAAGCTCATTAAACTTGCTACGAACTAGGGCTAAATTTGTCATATATTCATCAAGTAATGATTTACCTTGTTGATCATCACGTTTGCGAACCAACTGATAGAACATTTGGTACTCTTGAGAAATAGCGCCCTGAGCATTTGTTGCCACTTGATTAGCAACCTTATCGTCATGATTTAAAACTTTACGTTTAAACCACGCAACAAATCCTTTTTGTGGAGCTGCGAGCTCTGCTTGCACAACTGGATTATCCCAGTTTGTTTCGATTGCAACTCGTTCAATTAAGGTACGAATCGGAGAATTTTGCGGCTCACCCAAAACATCAATATTTTTTACTTGCTGAGCAAATTGGCCAGCTTTAGCATAATGAATACCACTTAAGAACTTTCTCCATTCCGCAATATATTCTTGCTTATAGAGTGCTGTCAGTTGTTTTCTAATTTGTTCAGGACTGCCTGAGAAAGTTAAATCATCAGATTGACGGCTATTTAGCACCCAGTCTTTACTATCTGTTGGCTTATCCGCGGCTTCTTCAATCGCTTTTTCTACATAGTCATTCCATGCTTTTTGGGTAAATACACCAGGCAATGCATAACTGCCCAATACAACATTTTTATTTGCTTCCCCTACAATTTGACTTACGGTCAGCGCAGGGAAACGTACCGCAGCACGCATTTTTATTTCATTATAAACACGATCACGGGCAGGCATTCCTCTCACAACAGAAAGCAATACTTGGCGTGTTTGATCAACAATTTGCGAATCTGCATCTAAAATTGGGAATTCTTTATCATTCGCTAAAGTCATTGCATATGACAAGATCTGTTCAGCTTCCTGAATCATATCTGCACGTGGCATTGGGCCTTTATTTGCATCTAACCAAGAGCGCCAGAAACGCGTAACCTGATCGCTTAGATGACTTGCATCCATATATTGTGGATTACTCATCATCAAATATGCTTTTAATGCGTTATACGCATCTTGAGGATTTGTGTCTGAAGGTTCTAAATATTGTTGAGTTTGAGCGGTTTGCTTAATTTCAACATTCGTATGATTGGCTTTTAATGTTGCTTCATTATTTTTTACACGTTGCAAATATTGAGCAATATTTTGCTGTGTCGGGGTTAAAACAATTTGCTTAACACCTTTTAAATATTCAGCTTTTAACTTTTCACGAAGCTCATTGCCCTGATATAAACCAAAACTAAACTTAAGTGGTCTATTTTCATCAAACTCATCTAATTGCTGTAGACGTCTTTGAAGAATAAGTAAAGCTTCTAACTGAGTTGACAATTGCTGGCCCGAAGCTTTTTCTAACTGAACGACTTTATTTAAATCAGCTTGGACTTCGGCAATCAATTGCTGGTTATTGCGATATGACCAAACCCAAACACCCAGAATAATTGAAACACCTGCCAAAGCACCAATAAATGCAATGTAGCGTTGACGTTTTCTGCCAGCATTTACATGCTGCTTCACAAGGTCTTTATCTTTTAAAATAACATCTGAAAACAGACCATTTAAGAAATAACCATGGTTAGGGGTAATTTTTGAATGATCTTTTAAATCAGTTTGAGCAATCTGAGTCAGTTGGAATTCTTGGGCAATTTGCTCAGTCATTGGACTTTCAATTACACCTTCTTGCAAAGCACTAGTGAAGTAGAACCCACGGAAAACAGGTTGAAATTGATATGGATTATCTTCAAAAAGTGTCGCAATAAAGCTCTTTAAAGCTGGTTTTAATGTTTTAAATTCTAATGGGAAAGTCATTACACTTGGAGAGATATTCTGCGAATGACGACGACTTAAATGAGTCGAGCTTACCCCTTTTAGACCATCGTAAAGAATATTGTAATGTTTCTCGAACAAATCTACGGCATTATGCGAAGAACTCTGGTCATACGGAAGCGTCGCTCCCCAAGCTTGGTTATATTCCTGAGCTTCATAAAATTCAAAAAACTCTGTAAAACCTGCAATCAAATCCATCTTTGAAAAGACTAAATAGACAGGAACAACGACTTCTAAACGTTCAGTTAGATCTTGAATACGAGCACGTAAATTTTTAGCAAGCTTTAACGAATTTTCAGGACTTTGACTAATCAGCTCGGCAATACTGACAATTAAAATCAAACCATTGACCGGAGCTTTAGAACGGTTCTTTTTTAAAATATTTAAGAAACCTAGCCACTCAGAATGATCTTCGCTATACACAGAATAGCGACCTGCAGTATCAAGTAAGATACCTTCTGTAGAGAAAAACCAGTCACAATTTCGAGTACCGCTTAAACCAGCAGATACCATTTTTTGATGCGTTTCTTCAAAAGGAAACTTTAAACCAGAATTATAAATAGCTGAACTTTTACCTGCGGCTGGGTTACCAATAACCATATACCAAGGAAGTTCATAGAGTGCAGCATTTCCTTTTTTATCACCCAACTTAGATTTACGAATCAGTTGAATTGATTCTTTCATTTGTTGATTAACAAGCTGAAGCTCTTCTTTATCTTTATTTTTGCCATATTCAGCTTGATTATCTTTTTCAATCGCTTCAGCTAATTCTTCACCTTGAGCAGCATGTTTTCTTCGTTGAATAAGCCAATAGATACCATAAACAATAAGACCCAAAGCATAGGCAGTCGCTAAAGCCCAGAATATATGACGGGGAATTGAAGTATATGAAGACATCAATGCCACGAACAATGACAAGGCGATAATTGCTTTAGGATTCGTGATGTACTGCCACAAGTAGCCTAAAATTGTATGCATTCTATTCTCGTTCTAAGTCCAAAGTTTAAATTAGTTATTCAACACCATCACATCATCTTCTGAATTTTCGGTGACACTCTGCACAAACGTATGTGCTGACACCGTATTTTCACCAAAGACAAAAGGAATGATATGTTCAGGAAAATGCATACTCAGCATAAAGCCATAAATATCAGCTAAATGTTGGGTATGCCCTAATGAAGATTTCACATAAATATAGTGATGTGGTTCTACAGGTGTTTGAAGAAAGTGTTGCTGCAATTTCTTTGAAACTTTTATATCCGTCTGATCTGACAATATCAGCACATAAGGCTCTTCACCTTCATGCTGAGGTAAATCATGAAATTCAAAATGAGTAAAAAGCTTCGCTGTATATTGTTGGCCTATAACAACTTTCAGATTTTTAGTAGGTTCTAATTCTTGGATTTTTACTAAAGGATCTGCAAGTAAACAGCTTGCTGCAAATTCAGCAGGAATATAATCTTTAATCATCCAAGACTTTTCATCGACTAGATCTTGATCAATTTCTGAATCAGCCACGACTAAAAAGAACATCTCATGCTCTCTTTTATGAATACCTTTTAATAAATGTATTAACTCTTGGTAAGCTAATTGCTCTCCAAAAAAATGATATTCAATGTGAATTTTTTGTGGAGCAATCCCAATCTCAGCAAAGAACTCTAAAATTAGTTCATTACTTTGATCATCATTCCAGATATGTAGTAAATCCTCCGAAAGAAGGATATGTAGATTTAAACGATTTAAACGATAAACTTCGACTACAGGCATTTGAGCATCGTCATATTCAGACTCGGGATCAACCCATGCCGGATGCATATGATATTCATGAGCTTGCTGCGACTCATAAAATAAAGTTGAACGTTTTAAATGCTCTGCGAGAAGATATAAGTTTTCTATATTTTGTTCTAATTGCTGTTGTATTAATGACATCATACGAACTTGTCTTGGAGATGAGTAATCACTCTCCTCATGATTATCTTCATCCAAATCTTTAATACGATAAGATAAAAGAGGTAATCCGTAAGAGTTTAACAATTGATCATCCAGCTCTGGACTTTTAAAGTTTTGTAGCTGCTCAATAATTGCTTCATTCTCACCCAACGCATGCACCGCAAAAGCAGAGTAAATATTGAAATCTAGCTGTTCTAATGGTTGATCAGTTACTACATTTTGATTTGGATTAGCATCATCTTTATTTTGACTTATAGCTTGTTCTTTCTTGTCTTTGTAAGTTTTATAGGCGCTGTAAATTAACCAAGGTGATAAGATCACCAAGGTAATAATTGCAGGTAACATTAAGAAATAAAGGAAAAAATCACCTTTATCAGGATTATATTGAACGTCACGCCAATAGAAAATAATAATTCCACTAACTACTGTAAAAATAGCAATAAATGAGAGTAATATTTTTTTAATCATATTTTCTCTCCAATAAGGCTATAGCAAGTTTCATGACTATGCACTTTAGGTTGTTGTGATATAAGAAAAGAACCCTGCCCCAAACCATTCTGATTATGATGAGTTAGACAAATAGGTTGTATTTCAGACTCATCTAATACGAGTCGAAGATCTATCGACAAAGTTGGACTACACCAAGTTTCTACAATTTTTTTTAGTTTTAAACTTAACTCTTGATTTGGAAGAAAATTTAAATATTGCTGACGTTTTAATGGTCCAATCTGAATTTCGATTTTTCCATCAATTTGCTGAATGGTTTCCCCACAAAATGTATTAACACCAAGTAGGCTCGGCAGAGCTCCACCTAAAGTGGTTAATTGGTCACTCGCCAACTTAAAAGATTCTTGTATAAACTCTTTAATTGTAATTTCATGCTTAAAAATACACGACAGCATCGTTTTTAATGCATGAACTGTATTATTCTGGCCCTGCATTAATCCAGAAAACTCTGCAAAATAGTCATCAAGCTCTGTTTGCTGATGTTGCGATCGCACATAGCCATTCAACGCATGCAGAATATCTAGATAATCATTTTTATGTTCAGTCTCATATCGAATTGGCAAATTATATGTAATGCTGGACTCTACATATTGAGCGGTAAGCTTATGGTTAAATAAACTCAGAAACTCTTTAGTTTCAGCTCTTTGCTGCCGTGGGGCCTGTTTAATCTTGTTCGTATAGGTATAAGGTAAAGCACCTTGTATGCCTGTAAGGCCAACAATCAAATTAGTGATATAAACCCGCTCATTCGATAATTCTAAATTTTCAATTTCAGTAGCAGGGAAATTTAAATTAAAGGATGTCTCAAACTTGAAATAATCACTCCAAGATGAACCAACTGCGTGACTTGAATCGTGCCTTAATAGACGTGTTGCCTGAATAAATTCAAAAGACTTTGGCTTTGTAAACAACTCAGCTGTTATAGAAGAGTCTTGCCACCAACGTTCTGACTGCATTGGTATAACTCCTGCTGAGATGAATAATCCTTAACAACCAAATCAACAAAACTATTAATTTGAACCTTTAAATTAAAAACACGACTTAACAATTGACTAAAAATGTATAGGCTATGACCTCTAAATACAGATGAATCAATTTGCAACTCGGCCTTCACGCCCCTTACAAACATTGGAAATGGTTTACCATCTACCAGTTTATGAGTAAGTGAAAATTCAAGATGTTCAATTGATTCAATAATTAGATAATTTTCTTTTGATAACGGTAAGTTATATAAAGCAAGTAATTCTTTAATATGAGATACCGCATCACCTTTCATTAAAGCTAAACTATTTAATGAAAGGTGCGAAATAACCCGCCACTGTTCACTCTGGCTTTGTCCAAATTGATAAGGTTTGGTCGGTCTTTTTAAAACAATGGCACGTCTAGCGAGGCTACTATCATTTAAGTTCAATATGTTATTAGATTGCCCCAATGCTTCGTGTGGTAAGTCACGATTTGAGCACAATAATTTTGTACTAATAAAATCTGAACGTGTTGAAGAAGGATTTAAATTTTTAGAAATAATTGAATATCCCATTTCAACGAAATTCGGTTGTAGTTTTTGATAGTTGACCGAATAGAAAAAGCGGGCCTTGTCTGCATGGTAATGACTCATCGCAAAAAAAGGCAGCACAGGAACATAACTTTCTTCGTGACTGGTTTTTTCACGCACCATATTCATTTCTGTAATTGAATAGACTTGATAAAACTCAGGATGATGCGCATCTGTAATTAATGGATATTCTAATTGCTTGTGTACGATTTTTTGAGGTTCAGCATATTTTTCAAATAAATTAATGACTGGTGTAGTAAATAATTTAAAATTAGCAACATTCAGCTCAGAATAATTTCGAACCACGGCTTGATCATTTAAATTTAATTTAAAATGAATCAGGAGTTCAAACTCACTACCTTCTAGAGATAGATTCTTTAAAAAGTCTAAATCCAGCTTAAGATAATTAAATTTTTCAGGAAAACAAAAATACTCCATGAGTAAACGATACGCATGATGAGTATGCTGATCGAGAGGTAATAAACTCTCTTGTTCTGAAAAACCAGTTAACTCAAATGGATTTTTATCCAGCGCTATAACCTTCTGCCCTATTTTGATGGCAAAAGTTGTTCCCTTCTTAAAAATACTATCTAGTACTTGAAGCGGGAAATTAGAAATTGCATCTAAATAAATAGGAAGTTTTTCATTTATTAAACATAAATGAGCATGATTAAAAATTTCGAATTTAAAATTTAAAGTCGCATTTTGGCTCAAATGCATATGTGCACTTGGTGTACTTTTAAACTCTAGCGCTTGCAACGTTATTGGGAGTAATTTGACTTCTTGCGTAGTATTAAACTCACATTGAACCCCCTTAAAACTACGAGACTTCAAAACCGTATGTGCAGGCACAACATGGGCTTGTGTGAGCTGTTTAATTTTATTTATATCTTCGAAACTTACTACCGAACAAGCTGGAAAGTGCCGCAGGTATTGAGGAAACATCACCTCAAATAAAGAACGTGTAAATACGTCATAACTATCAGCAAGTTTTTTATCAATACGAGCAGCAATTAATGAAAACGCCTGTATAAGACGCTCAATATGCGGGTCATCAATCTGCTCTTGATTTAAAGATAAGCGTTGAGCAATTTTCGGATATTTTTGGGCAAATTCTCGAGATTGCTGACCAAATTCTTGTAGTTGTTTTTCGTAAAACGGTAAAAGCTCTTCTATCACAACACACCCACTACGCTTAGGTTCTCGCTGAAATTACATATTGTTGCGTTGTCGGTTTTAGCAATGCATCAAAAACGACAGGTTCATACAGTGGATGAATATTTAGATAAGCCTGAATACTTAAACATAATGCCCCCATATTATGTCCATCCAACAACATCTCGACCCGTATTTGTCTTAATCTAGGCTCATGAGCTGCTATTGATTGTTCAATTGATTGGCAAATCTTGTCTCGATCTAGTGGATTGGCTGTAGAAAGCCCCACAAAATCAATAATCCCGAACTGAAGTATAGATTTTTTAACTAATGGATAATCATCGACCACGTGGTCCAATTTAGCGACCCGACTATTCAGCAAGTCTTCTAAATCTTTTGCTACCGATTCTCTTAATTGCTGAATAGAAAGACCTTTTGCATAATCTTCACTTTCAGGAATTAAACGATCAAACAAAGTTGAACGAAATCCGTATGGATAAAGCCGATCTAAATTCATTCAAGTTCACAACAAGCATGCTTAAAGACAGCAGAGGCTAACTTTATGTCAGCCTCCACCAAATATTCACTTAAATAATTATGCTGCGTAAGAAGCAGTATTATTAGAAAGTGACCATTTCTTAGTAACAGCACCTTTAGCAGTACCGTTAATATCTTGTTGGTTATATGTCCACTCAACAGCTGCGTATTTCAAACCAAACGCTTCAGTTGGAACACCTTCTTCGTTAACTGTTGGAGTTACACTAGAAACTAGAACATGCTTCAATTTAATTTGTAAGTACTTGATGCGTTTGTCACCATTCGCACGATAAAAATCAATTTGTACTTCATCAAATGTATAACCAGCTGAACATGCTTCCCATAATTTCGGGCTAGTTGCATCTAAGTCTTTAATAAAAAGCATATCTGAATGTTCAACACGTTCAGCAGTATGACCACCAACACTACTTGAAGTAGCAGATTTAGGTTGACGAATGTTGTGAGACCAAGAGTTAACTTCTAACCAGCCTTTGTGCTCAGAATCACGAGATTCGCCATCAACTTTATACTTACCGCGAAACTCAACGTATATATCTTTCATTTAGAACTTTCCTATTTTTAATTTAAAGTTATTCTTTCGCTGACCTTTATTAATTTGAGGACTGAGGTAACTCAGTGACAAGTCGTAAAGAAACCGACAACTCATCCAGCTGGAAGTGTGGTCGCAAGAAAACCACAGACTTGTAGTGACCTGGTTGAGCAGGATCTTCTACAACTTTTACAGACGCTTCACGTAAAGGGTATTGAGCTTTTGCTTCTTGAGAAGCGCCATCATCAAGTAATACATACTGTGACAACCACTCATTTAAAAATGCTTCAACATTTCCAGCAGAAGCAAAACTACCCACCTTATCTCTCATCATTGCTTTTAAATAATGAGCAATACGTGAAACAGCCATGATGTACTGAATTTGACTTGATAAAGCAGAGTTTGCATTTGCTGTATCATTGTCATATTTTTTAGGTTTTTGAGTTGATTGCGCGCCAAAGAAAGCAGCGTAATCGGTATTTTTACAATGTACTAAAGGAATAAAGCCCAAATCGCTTAATTCTTTTTCACGACGATCAGTAATAGCAATTTCTGTTGGACACTTGAATACCACTTCGCCATCTTGTGTTTTAAAAGTATGAACTGGTAAGCCTTCTACTAAACCACCACCCTCAACACCGCGAATTGCAGCACACCAACCATGCATATCAAATGCATTTGTTAAACGCGTACCGAAAGCATAAGCAGCATTCATCCACAAATATTCATTGTGGTTTGCACCCGAAACATCCTCAGCAAAGTTAAACCCTTCTGTCGCTGTTCCTTCTTTTGGATGATAAGGAAGACGACCAAGCACGTGTGGCAAGGTTAAAGCGACATAACGAGAATCTTCACTGTCACGGAATGAACGCCATTGAACATATTCAGCCGTTTCAAAGATTTTTGAAACATCTCTAGGACGATCAATATCTGTAAATGACTCAAGACCAAGAATGCTTGGGCTAGCAGCAGAAACGAAAGGCGCATGAGCTGCTGCGGCAACGTGAGAGATTTGCTCAAGCAAATACATATCAGAAGGCGTGCGGTCAAACTCAAAATCACCAATGAGTGCTGAATATGGTGCACCACCAAAAGACCCATACTCTTCTTCATAGATTTTTTTGAATAAAGTACTTTGATCAAAGTCTGTAGCACCTTGAAAATCTTTTACCAACTCTTTTTTAGTCGTATTTAACATACGAATTTTAATGAGAGGATTAGAAGGTGTTTCCTGACAGAAGTAGTAAAGACCACGCCAAGTTGACTCAATTTTTTGGAATTGTTCATTGTGCATGATCTGACTTAATTGATTTGAAATCAGTGCATCAATTTCTGCAATACGCTTATCAATTGATAAAGTCATATTTTCAGAAACTGTAATTGTCCCTGCCATTACTTCCTTGGCAAGTTCACCGATTAAGCTTTTTGCACGCGAATGTTCTTCTTCATTTCGGGCAATACGGCTTTCTTCAACAATCGAGTCTAAAAGATTAACTTGTTCATTTTCAACAAGTGGCATTGCTGCCGATTGAGCATTATTCATGATCAGCCTCCGCACTTAATTTACGGATCTGATCAGTACTTTTAAGAACTTCATCAAGTAAGTCTTCTAGACGCTCGCTGTTAGAAATCTTATTTCTCAAATCTGTTAAACGCTCACGGGCTTCAACCAGTTTTTTTAATGGGTCAACTTGTTGAACAACATTTTCCGGGCGAAAATCTTCCATTGACTTAAATGTTAAATCAACTGCAATTCTCCCACCCTCTTCAGTCAGCGTATTATCTACTTGAAAAGCTGCTCTTGGAGACAATGACTCCATAACTTCATCAATATTATCTAAATCGACATTGATGAATTTTTTATCTTTTAATTTTGTACGTTCAAGCTCAGATGCTGCCGAAAAATCACCCATCACACCAACAACAAATGGTAATTCCTTCGCTTCTTTTGCATCACCAATTTCAACATCATATGTGAGCTGAACACGTGGAGGTCGAATTCGCTGAAGCTTCTTTTGTACGCTTTCTCTCTTAGCCATAAGATTCTATTCCTGATTATTTAATTAAAGGGTCAAAAGGCGAACTTTTTGATTTATTAACATTGGCTACAGGGGCAGTTTTTGGTTTAACCGCAGTTGCTTTTGCTGGAGTTGCTACTCGTTTAGTTACTGCTCTGGAAGTAGTAACTCTGTTACGTGTTACAGCTTGTTTTCTATAACTTCTTCTTTCGTTATCAACTGAGCCACCTTCTGTAGCTGCCTTAACATTTGAAGTATCAGGCGCAGGCATTGAAGTATGAATATTTTCAATTAACTGTTTAGCAGGTGGATAAGTTACATCGTTGCTTAAATAACGCATTTCCTGACTTCGCATTTGCTGCAATGAGTTATTTGCAATGCTTACGCCAGATAAAAATAGAACATCTGTTATTAATGAACCGCGTATATTTTGACTTTGCAATTGGCTTGCCAAATTCAATGCTTTAACTGGTTGATTGGTTTGGTAAAACCGCATAGCAGCTTTAGCTAATAAATCATTTTTTTGAGTCGCATTATCGCTATCACAAACTTGTTTAAAAATATTCAATAGCTCAGGATCATTTTGACCTTCTGCTAACGGATTCTTTTTAATACAACTTTTTTTAAGTTTTACAGGCTCTAGTTCTGCTGCTTGAGCACATGATAGACCGATAATGTTTCCAGTCAGCAAAAGTATCAAAATACTTCGTTTCAACACAACTTTCATTCCTCTGTTTTCTTATTTATTCAAGGCTTTACTGAAAAGTTAATATTGATAAAACATTAAAAAATCAGCCTAAAAACCTTATATTCAAAAAATTTATGCGCAGTTTATCATATAAACAAACATATTTTATATAAAAATCATATCAACTTAAACTAAAAGTAAATAGTTAAGATGGTTATAAAATATAGCTTAATAAAGTTATTTTCATAAAAATATAATATTGTTATTTTTTGTAATTAAAAATAAATTATTGATTTTTATTAAAAAATTAAAATAAAAACTAAACATAAAATTGATTTAAATATCATTCATTTAGTTTTTATGAAACATTTGCTTAACAATATTTAAGTTTATATTACTAGATGGTAATTCCATTTGGTTATGAACAAGCCATCAAAACTTATAGTAAAAGATTGCAGTACAAAAAACTATGAAACTTGTCAAGACTAATCTGTCTATCGATTATACTTTTTTAAATAAATTTAGTTTTCTGAATAAGGATTAAAAAGTACCATCCTTGGCCTCAAGCATGATTTTTCGAATATTTTCATTAAAAATCTACAAGCAAAAAAAATTAAGTTTGTTTTTGTAAAAATATCATGACGAATTATAGATTTCTCTTTTGAAGAGCCGATTGGTTCACACGCAATTCCCAAACCAAAGACATCTAATCTATATTTCAATTATAAACTATCTGAGTTCATTTTAATTTTTCATAAACTATAATGATTATTCACTGAGTTGAATAACAAAACCGCTATTTATATCTTTCACATCTCTTATTAAAATAGTTTCATCAATATTCAACCCAATGATTTCCAACAAAATGATGAAACGGAATATAGCTGTTGTTTTATTTTCAAGTCTTGCTTTAAGTGCTTGTGCTAAATCTAGTGAGACAAATCATAAATCTTCAAAGCTCTCACCAGAACTTCAACAAAAAATTCAGCAATTGGTTGAAAAAACCAAAAAGAATATGATATTCGTTGAAGGTGGTAGCTACCTGATGGGTGATTTTGGACTAGCGACCCCAGAATTAGAAAAAATGGTTCCAAATAGTATGGCGGTGAAGAATCCCAAGGGTAATACTGAAAAACCTGCTAACCAACCTTTTTCGCCAGGGGATAATAATAAAATACTGCATAAAGTCACACTTAGCAGTTTTAATATGAATGCTTATAAAACAACGTTAGAAGACTTTAATATTTTTACAGCAGCCACCGGACAAAATGAGAGTGCAGATAATAAGCGATATAATCAAAAAATCGCTCATGAAATAGCCACTGGTATGGCGTGGCAACAAGCCAAAGACTACTGCCAATGGTTGGGACAGCAAGTCGGAACACCTATGGATTTACCTAGTGAAGCACAATGGGAATATGTAGCTCGAAATAAAGGACAATATACTCTATTTGCAACTAATACAGGCCATATTGAAGAGGGAAAAAACTTATGGAGTATGGAACAATACGATCAATATATTGAGAAAAACAGCCCCTCTACTGCCGTAAACATTCCTGTTCTAGGGAAAACACCATCGAATCCTCTAGGTTTTTACGACCTTGTTACGAATAATTATGAATGGATGAATGATTGGTACGATAAATATTATTATAAACATTCACCTATTGATAACCCAACAGGACCTAAAACAGGGACTGAAAAGGTATTACGTAGTACATCGCCAATGGGAGCCGATAATTTGATGATGGCTGATGGAATAAACATAGCTAGAACTAAAGCTTTACCAACTCCAAATGAGGAAAGTAAAACTAAGTATCGTTTATATTCTGCGCGTTGTGTCGCTAATGTTCCACAGCCTATAAAATAACTTTAAACCACATATGAATCATCTGAGTTCTGTTCATAATTTGCTGCAATAAACAGTTCCGCATCAGTACCATCTATCTCAACAGATGGTACTAGTTCAGTATTTAATGCAATTAAAGTATCAGAATTGATAATACTTGGTTGTTCAGCCATTTTTTCTCTTAATTTTTCTAATTCTCTAGGATTACTCATTGGCGCTTTTTCATGTAATGGAATAGTTTTTACGATTTTAGAACGTAATTTTTCGTATTGCTCCACATATTCACTACCACGTCCAATAGTATCTGAATTAAGAGCATATTTTTTAACAAAATCACTAGCCCTTGACCAGAATCCATCATGAAAATATACCAATAATTGTTTTTCCAAGCTTTGAATACTCTGTTGCGATTTCGCCCCTCTCAATGACATCCTCTGGAGCACATTAAACCACTCATCTTCAGTTACAATAGTTTCAAAAATTGCAAGTACCGCTTCTTTATGTGTAGGTAAAAAAGGGCTAATTCCTGTTTTAGGCATATCGGCAGCATGAGTATATTCACTATGCCTTGTCATCTGATAAATTAACATTCCTTTAGCATTGGGTGTTGCCATTTTTAACCAATCCGGTTGACGTTTAATTTTATTTGCTAAATCGACAGATGTTTTTGCAATAGAGTATTTAGCGTTAAATGTTTCAAACTCCCCTGCGATATCACTTAAAACTTTTGCTGTTAATGAATCATTGCCTAATGCAATTACAGCCAATTGGCTTAAATTAGCAAATGCGTCTTTTGCAATAAAACCCAACACGGTAAATTGAGCTCGTAAAAGTTGATAATGTACCCATCGTAATACTTCAAGAACCTGACTAAAATCAATAACGAAATCTAGCGCACCTTTTGCCCCCAACCCAACACATAAAGCTGCTTTCGCCCTAAAACGAAATTGGTTGCGTTCTAACCAGTAAAATAATTTAAAATTAACACCCGCCCCTAAGCCTGCACTTACAGCAAAATCGACAGCTAAGCTCGCTAAAGGTTTAAAATCTTTAGCTTCAGGTGAAAGCCACTGGAACTCTCCAGATGGTTTGATTCCCGCCTCTGCACCAGCAAAAGCTTCAATTTGCCCCTCTGAACTTGCACCACTACCAGGAATGATGGTTTCATCTCGATCCATTGGCACAAATCTTGGACGGTTTTCTCCCATATTATTGGCTAGTGAAGGATTTCGATTTCTTCTACCATTAGCAGCCAATTGTTGCTGTCCATTTTTACTATAGCTTATCTCTAGGCCAATTCCAGCAGCCACTTTTGCACCTGCAAAACCATAGAGTTCCATACCAATAACAAATCGAAATGCACCTAGATCAATGTCATCAAAGTTCAGCATCCAACCTTTATCACATGGAATTACATAGGTGGTTTTTGCCTTCCCTTCAAATAGCACTAGTTTACCTTGAGCATTAACATTCGCCTTAGCATTCACCTCACCACTTTCGGGTTTCCAGCTTGCACTTGTCGATAAGCCAGCGCCACCAACACATCTTAACCATTGTGATTGAATATCAACTGTTAAGTTGTCTGAGAGCTTAATTTGTTCAACAAAACCCGCACTAAAAGCAGAGAAATCCCAAACCTTAGTTCCTGTTTGCTTGGAATATTTCGCAAGATCTAAACTAACTTTTTTAAATTCATTATGAATAGTCTCTTGGTTAATTTTCTTAAAGTCTTGTTTTATATCCTTAAGTTTCTTTAACTCCGTCCCTAAAACCGTTACCTTAAAACTTTCTTTGTTCTTTTTCTTTTGTTGCAACTGCATATATCTGTCAGTACGCAGATAGCGACGTCTGAAATCAAACTCCTGCGTGTTACCATTTGGATTTTTCTTTTGACGCGCTTCAAAAGTAATGACTTCTGTTAGATCAGCCGCTTTTTTAAAGTTTTTATTGAGTTCTTCTTCGATCTTTTTCTCTGCTTCTTTTATTTCTTCTTCTGCTTTTTTAACATTAGAAACACTGCCAGATTTTATTGCTTCTGCTAATTTATTTTTAGCATCAAAAGAGTTTCCAAATAATTTGTCTAGTTTTGAACTTTCCTTTTCAAATTCAGCATAATCCTCAGCTGAAAGAACTATCATTTCCTCTCGATGCATATTTAAAATAACAGGTGGTTTTCCATTGCCCTGCAAAGTTACTGTCGTATTCTTATCTTGCTTTGTTATTTTCGCAACAGACTTCAACTGTACAGTGACATAATTCTTCTTACTCATAGTTGCAAAATGCTGTATGTCTTTTTTCTCTGGTTGAGCAGACATATTTACGAATTTAAATTTTACAAATATAACCTCACCTTTTGGCGAATATAAAGGTGGAGTAAAACCATTTTTATCTACAACAGTCATTTTGACATTAGGTAAACTAATTTTCTTTTCCTTACCCTCTTTGTCAAAAGTAAAAGTTTCAAATGGAATATTATCAGCTAGTTTAGTACCCCTAAACCCTTCTATTTTATAGCGATAATATTGTTTGATTTGATATTCTATAGTAGTGATTCCTTGCTTTTCTTCTTTTATATAGAGACCTGAACTACCATTAATATTAATGGCTTTCTCCCACTCCGAATCCTTTCTTTTAATCCAAAGATCATACTCACCAACTGGCAGATACATTTCTTTAGTAAAACCTTTCATGTCAGTTTTAGCTTCTCGGTTCTGACTCAAGCTTGGACCTTCGTGCACATCTTTATACTTCGCCATATTTTGGGCAATCGTCTGAGCTGGAATAGGTCTATTTTTATAAATGGAGTTTAAATCCAACGGCTGCACAAGAGGCTTAGGATTCTTAGCACTTCCTATGGCTATTGCTAGTTTATTAACCTGTCCCGGCCGTTTCCCCTTTTCAGTTACAGAATAATCCATTCCATGGCAAGCAATCGTATCGTTATCAGGCAATACATTAATAAATAGCTTTAATTTAATCTTATTCATCATTTATTCTTCTTCAAAAGTTACAAAACCATCGTGAACATGATCTTCTAAACTAATTTGGATTTGCTGAGGACCCTTGGTTGTGATCTTCTGTGTTTTACCTTGACCATCTGTCACACCACTGACCATTTCCCCATTCGGCAAAATCATTAAATATTTTTTATTTTTCAATGCATTTCCATCCATATCTTTTGCAATATATGTTAAATGGTAATCTGGTAACATTGCCAACTCTGGGTTTTTCGTTGCCACCTTGGCTCCGCCCATAAATAAATGCTGCCCAGCCTTCACCTCAAGCTTCCCTCCTGTGACAGGGAAAATGCCTGAACCATTCAACTTAACTTGAGACCCATTTGCAGTCAGATTAATTTCAGTTGGGCTAGTAATATAAACCGTGTCTTCAGTTGAAGTAATTTGCACGCCCTTTCGAGCAATAACATCTAAGCCATCACCTTGAGCCTGAATTTCAACTTTACCTTGACCAGCAAAAAGCCGAGCTCCTTCTTGGGCTGCAAATAGACTAATTTTTTGGCTTGCATGAGCCACTATATTTTTTTGTGTACTGATATTAATACTATCTCCAGCACTTTGAGTAAGCTGACCATTTGCACTGAGGTGTATATCCTCATTACTACTTACAGCAATACTTTTTGGAGATGCCAACAGCATCACAGCTGTTTGAAACTCAGCAGCTTTTTTTGGGTCTTCGTGTTTAAGAGCCTCAATAAATGACTGAATATTCTCAAGCATATCTAATGGATCAGTTTGCTGGTTTTTAGAAAATTCACTGAGTCCCTTGGCATTATTGAGGCTGCCTTCTATTTGTTGTTTTGCGTCGGCTGCATCTAGATGTACGCCTTGAGCTTGGTCTTGTTTATGAGTACTAATAAGTAAACCACTACCTGCTCTGACTGCACCCCACTGGTCTGTTCTTAGCTCAAAGCCTTCTCCACGACCATCACTTGTCGCGCTTTCTTTTGGATGGCTTAACTTACCAAGGTTTAACTGACTGATCGCATGGCTACTTTTCAACTGGGCACTAATTTGTCCAGTGGTATCATCAAAACGTAACTGGTTAAAGCCTTTACCATCGACTTCTTCTGAACGAATGCCGCTCAGTTTTTTGGTATCGGATAACTGGCCTTTTTGGTCAAATTGGGTTGGATGACGTTCAGCTTCATGAATACGCCCCACTACAAACGGACGGTCTATGTTGCCGTCAAAGAAATCGATAACAACAATCTCACCTACACGAGGCAAGAACCGCGCGCCGTAACCAACGCCTGCCCACGGGGTGAGTACATCTACCCAAGCCGAGTCGGTATCATTGTCATTACTTCCCGCTCCACCGTCATGATTATGGTCATCAGTTCGGGTAAATAGGAAGCGAACTTTAATACGCCCCCACTGGTCGACATGAATGCTTTCGCCTTCCAAGCCCACCACTTTAGCGCGCTGTGGGTAAGCTGATGGTCGGTGCTCTAGCGGGTTATATTCAGGAACAGTTTTAATATTTCTGCGTGACAAGATAAGCTCATTACCCTGACGCTCTGCTTGATTATTTAGCCCTGATTGATCGTTTTGCCATTGGCTTTGACTAACAAACTGGTTGACTTGTTGTTGCAAATCTTTAGGCAAATTATTTTGCTGGTAGAAATTTTTCCCAATAATCAGGAACTCTTTGTCTGATCCACTATGCGTATCTATTTCTGGATGTTCATTGAGTTCAAACCAATAGCCAACCTGCGCATCACGTACTGTGGTTTGGGCACGGAAGTATTTCGATTGAAATGCATAATAATCGGATAGATTTTGGTTGAGTTTTTCTAGCTGTTGGTGGCCTGATGCAGTAGCTTGATCTTCACCATTTAAATCTTGCATCCAAGCAGGGCTAATATGCCATGCCTGCTCCAGACTCAAACTAGCATTATCCTGATTAGCACTATGACTATGCTTTGACTGAACACTGCCCATGCCTTCTTCTTGGCTTAATGCATCCGCCTGCCAGCGTTGCACATGCACGGCTGTAGATTGCAAGTTTCGAGTTGGCACAAGACTGGTCATACTATCTTGTTGTTCAACTGCGCTACTGCGGTGGTAACGGATATTTCTTCGATTTAGAGCTAAATATAATTCATTATTATCAATTAAACGTAATTTTTGCGGTTGAATCTCATCTAAGCTATTAGTGACAAACAACTGAGCTTCATCAATTAACCAGTTAATGCCTTCACTACGCCAAAGTCGGGTTAAAAAATCATAATCCGTTTCATTACTTTGCATAACAAAAGGTCGAACATCGTAGTTTTCAGTTAAACTTTTTAAATCTAAAGTTAAGCTAGACGCAAACAATGGGCTTTTGTTCTGCCATTCTGTAAATAGAATTTCAGTGATATCCCGTACACTTTTATTCATAAATACACGGCTATTTCGGCGTTTATGCCATAGCGCGGTCGGGTCTTGTAGTTTCAATTTATATAGTGTTAATGAACCATCACTCTGCCCCTGACTGGCTTCTGTAATAATTCCTGTAGTTCTAAATAATTGCCCCTGATCAGTTACTTGATCGACTGCAACCTGACAACCAATATATTGTTTTAACGAAATATGCGCATTGGTAGAAAGACAAAATAAATCGGCGGTCAGTCCCTCATTTAGCTGATGCTGCCCTTCAATACTTTGTAAAAAAACTTGAGTATTCAACGATGGATTAGAAAACTGAACATGAAGTACGCGTTTTTGCGAGCTAATACCCAAATCTTCTAGAATTCTATGTATATGAGATAACATCTTTTTATGAAAATTTTGTCAGGATTGGCGTTATTTTATAAAATACAGAAACATCTGTCTATTTTGTAAAGAGAAACTTAACGATATGAATACACGAATGAATGAGAATGCTATCCGTGATAAATATAAAAAAATGAATTAACAACTTACGCTATTAATTCACTTTTAACGATTATTAATTTTTTAGTATTCCAAGAAATTCATTTTGAGTTTGTCCCTGATAACCCTTGTCATGCCCATTCAACATTAATTGCTGAGTTAAACACTCCACCCCATCATAAAGTTGTTGTTGGCTGAGACCATTTGCATAGTGGCGTAATGTTTCTCTATGTAAATCGTCACGCTCAAAACTAACAACATCTTCACCATTTAAAGCCATGCCATAGACATGTCCACTTCCATAAGTCAGCCAATCTACTTTCTGTCCATCTGGTCGTAATTCGATTATTTAATTCATCTTAGAAATATTCTCTCACATAAAAAAGCCTATCAATTGGATAGGCCTCATACATAAAGGATTAAAAATTTTATTGATTTTCCATATCTAAATACCAAATAGTCTCTCCCCAAGAATTATCTTTAATTTCAGGCATGATTTCACCTTTGGTAAAGTATCTCTTCTGCATATTATTAGCTGGGCTATACCAATCTCCAGAGTATGGACAAACATCTCCAGCCTCACACTTTAATAGCTGTCTATCTAACTCATCGTTATCAGGATGGCTAATTATCTCCCAAACATTTCCGTCATAGCGTATAAGTTTTTTATATGTTAGCACCCAAAGAATATTTTCTTTAACTTCAACTGATATTACTCCTTGAACTGCTTCTAACTCTGAGACTATGGAGTATTTTCCCTCCTCATACAGATAAAGTCCTTGTTCAGAAGCTATATAAATTTTATTATTATAAAAGGCAGCATTATAAAATGTAGAATTAATACTTATATCTTTTAAATTCTTAAATCCATTATCAATATTACCTCTTAAAAGTGTTCCATATTGCCCCAGAACCAGAATGTTTTTTCCATCAGGACAAGGAACTATTGCATACAGTGCAGATGGCGTTATACGGTTAACTTCGAGCCATTTTAAGCCATTAAAAAATGCAATAAAGCCTTCATCATTTTGTGTTCCACATACATAAACATTATTATTATCAAAACCATTTATATCATAAAGATTTTTTTTTGAAAGTTAAATCTTGATCATTATTTAGAAAAAAATTATCATTTTTAGGAATTTCTAAAGGTTTCTCTTCTAAGTTGTTGGCGATACTTTTCCAGTTTTCATCTTCATAAAAATAGATTTTTGCACCATCTCCACAAGCATAAATCCTATCTTGAATTACACGTAAACGATTAAATTGTCCATATATAAACTGCTCATTAATAACAGGACATATTTGTTGGTACTCTTCACCAGCCTGCTGAAAAATCTCTACATTTCCCTCTTTATCAAGCGAGATTAGAGATCTATTATTTAATAAATTCGCGTAAGCCACTGAAATAACTTTCCAGCCATCTAAATCATGACTAGACCAATTTGTATCTGATTGATGACGATAAATAAATACTCTGCTAAAAGTATCCCATGAATCTAATTCGTCAATACTAGCAGAAAGGTAATAGTTGTTATTACTAATAGCACATCCAGCAGTAAAGGTAATTGGTGTTTTTTTCATATTCCAATAACTTCACTTATTTTCAAGTTTTCATTCATATCTTTAGAAAATACAAAATAGGATAAAGAAAAATCTTGTGCTTTATAAAATGCCCTTGTGGGCATTCAATTAATTCTCACCATCCCAAGACCAATACACTTCCCCCCAATCAGTTACTAATTGAGGGAAAGCATCGCCTTGTTTAAAATAAGCTCTCGAATTAGGTTTCGCAACTGTATACCAATATCCAGTTTTAGGACATTTTTCATTTGCACTCACAGTTAAAGATATTTTTTGATATTCTTTATTATCTGGATGATCAAAAATTTTCCAAGAATTTCCATCATATCTACCTATAAGTTTATTAGTAAAAATCCATAATGTATTTTCAGTAGAATCTACTTTAAAAACAAGATTATTATCTATGCCCTCATGAATATTCACTTTAGTAATTTCATTTTCATAAAATTTATATAAACCGCATGCCGAACCTATATAAAGAATATCATTAAATTCAGCTAAAGAATAAAAATCATCTTTTATACTTAAGTTTGTTTTCCGATTAAGAGTAGCATCCTGATTAATTTCTATTAAATTTCCATATGTTCCACACACGATTAATTTTCCATCTTTTTTCGGAATAATTGAATATAATGTAGCAGGTGTAACTTTTTTCAATACATTCCATCGCTTACCATCATAATTAGCAATTAATCCATTATCTCCGATACGACCTACACAGAAATAATTACCACTTATTTCACATATATCTATAACAGAAATATCATCCTCTTTTTCAAGAGATTCAAAATCTAGTATTTGATTATTACTTGTTTTTAAACCATTTGATAAGTCAAGCCAGTTAAATTCGTTAATATAAACTTGACCATCATAGCCACAAGCAAATAACTTATTATTTTGAAATTTTATTGTGGAGAGATAACCACGATCTTTACTCCATTCTTGATTTAAACCAGCTCCATCTATATTTTTAAAATTACTAACTTCACCATCAAACTCTTCAATTTCACCTTCATCACTTAATGCTATTAACTTTTTATTATTTTCAACATTATAAAAACATACATCAACTACAATAAAATTGACATCATGATAATACCATCCCTCTCCATTCTCTTCAGTATAATCGTACATAAACAATCGACTAAACTGTTGATTGTCATCAAAGTTATCCAGTGAGCTTGCTATATACACCATATCATCTGAGATAGCGCATGCTGCATTAAAAGTAATAGGTATTTTTTTCATATTCCAATAACTTCACTTATTTTTCCAGTTTTGCATTCAGATCTTTAGAAAATACAAAATAGAAAAAAAAAGCCCTAATGGGCTTTAATCATCCTTACCTAGGCCTTGTTCGTCCACAAATTTTCCGATATCGAGCATCATTCGTGGTGTATCAAGAGAAGCTAAAAATTGTAAATGTGAAATAATCGGTAACTTGCGAACATTTTCAAGTTTTGCTTCACCACCTAAAATTAAAGCGGGTTCAAAACCAAACATTTCATTTTTATTTAATTCCCCATATTTTTTTATTGCTCGATCAAATAAAGGTTTGTTTTTGTAGTCTTTTAAATTTATAAATCTTTTTTCTTTAGAAGACATAAAAATTCTTATTAATAAATCACCCTCATCTTTTTCCATAATTTCCATACTTGGAAATATTTGATTCATAAGTGGCGAAATAGTAAAGCATTGCCCATGTATAGTCCCCCAAACACTTAAATCACCAAAAGCTGTTCGAGCAATCACAAAATATTCTTCGTGAGGAGCGAGTTCAACATGCTCTAACCAAGCATCCAAAACATCTTGATAATCCTCTGGATTTACGAACCAGAATAGTCCATTGCCCCATCCTGAAAAACCATAGGCTTTCCAGTATTCGAGTAATTGATTAGGTAACTTCCCTTGATATTTTTTTATAATTTCTTCGGAAACAGTTTCTGAATAGATTGGTGGTCCAAACCCCTCATCCTGATAGAAAATTTCAAAATTTTCATCCATCATAAATTCACTCATTTTTTACACCTTTCCAATTTTGCATTCATACCTGTTTTACTTCTTTCATCTACAGGAACCTTTTTCGCAGCATCATCTAATGCCTCAACCCTCGTTTTCCATTGGCTACCAATTGAAGAGTTAGTATTTTTTAAACCTATAGCATCTGATGCTACTTTGTTCTTCCCACCTACAATTTGGTCTGGATTATGCAATGCTGCCATTTCATTCATAATACGACTGGATTTACCAGAGGCTAGTTTCTTCGCTTCTCTGGGCCCAATACCTTGTTTTTCATATTCTTTCTGATATTTTCTAATTAATGTTTCTTCATATTTATCTCGCGCCTCAGCTGCCGGTCCACCGCCACCTCTCCCGTTATCATCAAAGGCTTTGCGCCCCTCAAGATAATCATCCACGCTCATTTCATTGAGACCTTTTTGCTGGTTCGCCAATTGCCAGTCGGTCTCTTTTTTTAAGTATTCATCAACTGTTAAATTCTTACTGCCTTTTGGATAATCCTCTTTAATCATTTTAGCTGCATTTTTTCTTGCACTATCAGTATTTACAGGGTTGAAACAGTTTACCTTTGTTTCCTTCATTTTTTTAGTAACAGGTTCTTTTACTTTTGGCTGATGTACATTTTCAGGAGTTTTTCCTGCAGCATTCGAAGCTGTGCCTGCACTATGTGCAGCATTTGCCTGAGCAGTTTGAGGGAAAGATGGTCTAACTGTTTGAGCAGGTGCAGGAACAGGCTTCACTTTTGTACCAACAGTAGCATAAGCAGGTTCATACTTAACTGATTGTTTTAATAAGTTTTGCAAATGCTCATCAAATTCTTTAAAGCCTTGTTTAATTTTTATAGCTGATTTCTGGATCATTGAAACTAAAGCTGCTTCAAATCTCTCCATTCTTACATAAATAGATTTAGCCCATCCTAAACCCATCCAATTAATTTTAGCTCCATAGCTTAACAGTGACTTAACACGTTTTACCAAACCTAATAATTGATTAAGTATTGACGTGATAATGTTAGTAACAGAGCTAGCATAATCTGAATACTTTATCTTTTTCAGAGTTGGAATAATATTTCCTTTCATAAAACCGTTTAGTTTAGAGACTATTGTCGCTAAATGAGGTGTTCTTTTAATAAGGAATAATCCAACACATTTAACTACGTTTCCTATTTCACTACCAACAGTCCCTCCAATAAGACCGCCTACACCAGCTCCGGGAGCTGCACCGACACCACCAAAAACAGCCCCACCTGCTCCACCAGTTGCAGCACCTGTCGTGGCAGTTACACCAACTAAAACAAATGGAAGCAAGTAAATAGCTAATAACATCCATTCCTGTACATCATCTTGTTTCTTGGGGTCATTCAGCATCCTCATAATGACTGCAACCGCATCACGAGCACTAAATACAAGAACCGTCCCAGGAACAAAACCTGCAAGCATTTCTGTGACAATCACAGAAACAGGACGCTCATCCGTATTGAATTCCCCATAAATGAAACTTTTAACCCAACTTTGAGCACCGTCTAAAGACTTACTATATTCTGCAATAAGCTCATTAAGCTCTTTCTCTATCCATGTTGCTGTCTGATTAAAATTGGATTGTAAACTGCTGACAGATTGATTAAAACTTTTCTGAAGCTGTCTTTGATAACCACTAAATGTCTGTAACATATCCATAATTAATCTTCTGCTTGATCATCTGCAAGTGGGAGTACAAATATTTCAGTTTTAAATAAGTTATCTATTTCTTGCTCGAACCTCATTTCTAATGCTGAACCTAATGGGTTTCGATCTTCCCCATATTCAATGACAGCACGTCCATTTTTCTGGTCATTATAAAATGCCATACCATTCGAATCAGTTTTACCCTTTTGTGTGGTTCCATCAGGCAAATGAATTGTATAAGGAATATTTGGACTAGGCGTGCCATCCGCATATATCTTTCTAAATTCAAGCTGTTTCTTAGGTATCGAGAAAGCAGGTAAAATTGGTAAGTTCTGTGTTGATGAACTTCCCCCCATAAACAAATGCTGCCCAGCTTTTACCTCAAACTTGCCACCAGTGACAGGGAAAATTCCCGAGCCATTAATCTTGAGTTGAGATCCACCCGCCGTGATAACAATTTCTTTAGAAGCACTAATTTCAATTTTGTCTTCTGTTGAAATAATCTGAACCGCTTTACGGGCAATTAAATCTGCTCCGTCACCTTGCGCTTGTATCTCAACTTTGCCTTTGCCTGCATAGAGTCTCGCCCCTTCTTGAGCCGAAAAAAGGCTGATTTTATTTTGGGCGTGTGCAATCAGGTTTTTTTGAGTGGTCAGGTTAATGCTATCACCAGCAGTTTGACTTAACTGAGCATCTGCACTGAGGTGAATGTCTTCATTACTGGTTATGGCAATACTGTTAGGTGCGGTTAATATCATCAAGGCTTGCTTAAAAGCAGCAGCTTTGTCTTGATCTTTTTCTTCAATTTGCTCTATGAAGGTTTTTAAGTTCTCAAGCACTTCCAATGGATCAGTTTGTTGATTTTTAGCAACTTCACTGAGAGCCTTGGCATTGTTAAGACCGCCTTCGATTTGCTGTTTAGCTTCATTTGCGTCTAGGTGTACGCCTTGAGCTTGGTCCTGTTTATGGGTGCTAACGAGTAAACCACTGCCAGCTCTTACCGCACCCCACTGATCTGTTCTTAGCTCAAAACCTTCACCACGGCCATCACTTTCCGCTTTGTCTTTTGGATGGCTTAAGTTGCCCAAGTTTAGCTGGCTTGCCGCATGACTGCTTTGTAGTTGGGCACTGATCTGCCCTGTCGTGTCATCAAAGCGTAGCTGGTTAAAGCCCTTACCATCGACTTCTTCGGAGCGAATACCGCTGAGTTTTTTGGTATCAGGTAGCTGGCCTTTCTGGTCAAACTGAGTTGGGTGACGTTCAGCTTCGTGAATGCGTCCGACCACAAACGGGCAGTCAATGTTGCCGTCAAAGAAGTCGATGACAACAATCTCACCCACACGTGGCAAGAAGCGTGCGCCATAACCTGCACCTGCCCACGGGGTCAGCACATCGACCCAAGCCGAGTCGGTGTCATTGTCGTTACTTCCTGCTCCACCGTCATGGCTATGGTCGTCAGCTCTAGTAAACAGAAACCGGACTTTAATACGTCCCCACTGGTCAACATGAATGCTTTCACCTTCCAGTCCCACCACTTTAGCTCGCTGCGGGTAAGCGGCTGGTCGGTGTTCTAGCGGGTGATATTCAGGCACAGCTTTAATGTTGCGTCGAACGACATTCAGCTCAGCAAAGTGGCGCTGCTCAGGGTTTTGCGTGTCGAATTGAGCAGCTTTGAGCTTGTCTTCTGGCAACAGACGCTCAAGTTGCTGCTGTAACTCTTTCGGTAAATTATTCTGGTTATAGTAGTGTTTGCTTAAGATTAAGAACTCTTTGTCGGCGCTGTCGTGGCGCTCAAGTTCTGGGTGATCATTCAGTTCGAACCAATAGCCTACCTGTGCATCACGAACGTTTCCTGAAACGGTAAACTGTTTAGAGCTCAGGTGATGGTAAGCATTAATATGCTGGTTAAGCTGTTCAATTTGGCTATTGCCTGAGGCAGTTGCTTGGTCTTCGCCTTTTAAGTCTTGCATCCAAGCGGGGCTGACGTGCCATGCATCTTCAAGGTTTAGGCTAGCGTTGTCATAATGTTCGCTGTGCTGCTGGGTGCCTTGTACGCTGCCACTGCCTTCTTCTTGTTGTAAGGCGTCGGCTTGCCAGCGTTGCACATGAACCGAGGTTGGTTGTAAGCGGCGTTCAGCTTTAACTTGGGTAATGGTATCGAACTGTTCCGTGGCACTGCTACGTTGGTAACGTAGGCTACGGCGTTCAAGGGCCTGATAGTTTTGGTGATCGTCAATTAAACGCAGTACTTGTGGCTGGATGGCAGCATTCGGGTCAGCGACTAAAAGCTGCGATTCATCAACCAGCCAGTTAATGCCTTCGCTACGCCACAAACGGGTTAAAAAATCGTAATCGCTTTCGTTTGACTGCATCACAAATGGACGCACATCGTAGTCTTTGCTTAACCCTGCCGTGTCGAGTGTTAAGCTTGAAGCAAATAACGGACTTTTGCTTTGCCATTCTTTAAACAGAATTTCGCTAATATCACGTACGCTTTTATTCATAAACACGCGGCTGTTACGGCGTTTATGCCAGAGTGCTGTTGGGTCTTTCAAGGTGAGATTATAAATGGTGAGTGAGCCGTCGCTTTGGCCTTGCCTTGCTTCGGTAATAATGCCTGTAGTTCTAAAGAACTGGCCCATGTCAGTGACCTGATCAACGGCAACCTGACAGCCAATAAATTGTTTTAATGCAATATGTGCGTTCGTCGACAGACACAGTAGCTCAGCAACGCTACCCTGATTGAGCGTATGTTCGCCTTCAATACGTTGTAAGAAGACTTGATTGTTTAATGATGGGTTGGAAAATTGCACATGAAGTACACGATTCTGTGCAACCAAACCTAAACTATCTAAAATTTGAAATATTTTATTGGACATCATTATTATAAAACTGAGTCATAATCAGCGCTATTTTATAAAAAACAGACAGAATTGTCTATTTATATAAAATAGCTTATCGTTCATAAGTTACATATTTTTTAGTTTATCTAAAAGAAAGACGGGCCACCAAAAAATCTATAAATGCCCGAGTTTTGGCCGGTAAATTAGAAGTACTAGGGTAAAGTAATTGAATATTTTGTAACGGTAATGAGAAATCAGGAAATAACCGAATTAAGCGGTTTTGTTGAATATCTTCATCAACTAACCATGCTGGGCAAATCGCAATACCTAATGATGACAGCGCCATTTGATGAATTGCTGTTACCGAGTTTGATTCATACTGACTTCGAATAAAAGGTAATGAATATTTTTCCCCTAAATTATTCTGCAAAATATATTGTGAATCTTGCCAATTTAATAAAGTGTGACCAATCCAAGGAACACCTGCCAAATCGGATATATTTTCTACAGAATGGTCTTTTATAAACTGCGGAGTAGCCACAAGATAAATTGGATATTCTCCGATTTTTCGAGTTTTTAGAGATGAGTTTTTTAAATTTCCTAGCCGTATAACAAGATCTAACTTTTCAGTGACTAAATCATCAAGGGAAGAATTAAATGAATACTGTAAGCGTAAATGTGGATAAAGCCGACAAAATTCAGGAAGTAAAGGCAGAATAAAACGTTGACCAAATTCATTGGTTGATGAAAAACGTAAAGTGCCTGTAATACTTGTGCCTAAATGCTGGCTTCGCTCAAAAGCCTCATCAATCTGAAGCTGGATTTGTTTAAAATCTTGATAAAAATGCTGGCCTATTTCAGTTAATGCAATATTACGGGTATTCCGAATTAAGAGACTTGTATTTAACTGCTTTTCTAATTGTTTTATATCAATACTGACCATTGAGCGGCTCAGCCCCAAAATTTCGGCAGCCTTCGTAAAAGATCCGGAATCGACAACTTGTAAAAAACTAGTAATTTGCTTGAGACTTTTTTGCACAATTCAGCCGATTGTTTGAAATTATTAAACAATGATTTTACTTCGGCTGCATCGACAATAAAAGAGCCAAATCTTACCCTGCCTGCTCGGAGGTAGGTATGTCTTATCGATATAAAATAGCAACGGTGTTTTTACTTGGGTTCTTTATTGATTGCATTAACATTTTTATGTCAGCAATTGCTTTACCTAATATTGCATCATCATTTTCAGTCAGCCAATCCATGGTCGCTTGGGTAACAAATGCCTATATTCTCGGCTTGATTTTAATCATGCCCATGAGTTTATGGTTAGCCACCAAGTTAGGAAACCAAAAGTTATTATGTTATTCGATGCTGTTATTTTCGATAAGCATTTGCTTTATTGGCTTTAGTGAATCGATTTATAGCTTAATCTTTTGGCGTTTTATTCAAGGTATCGCTGGAGGTTTATTAATTCCAGTCGGCCAAGCATTGGTATATGCCTTATTTCCCAATCAAGAACGCCAACGCATTTCTACAATGATTATGGCAATTGCCTTAATTGCTCCAGCTTTTTCACCCGCCCTTGGTGGTGTGATTATTGATTCATTGAATTGGCGATGGGTATTCTTATCTAACCTTCCTTTTTCTTTACTTGCCTCATTTCTAGCGTGGCTATGGGTTAAAAAAACAGAGAATGTGTCTAGTGAAAGACCAGACATAAAAGGCTTGGTTATTTTTAATATAAGCCTGTTATGTCTATTACTCTCATTTTCATTCTATAGTGATTACCACAATGTTGGACTCGCTATAAGCAGTTTTCTAATTTCGGTGGGAATGCTTATTTTTTACATTCAATATTCTAAAAAAATCGATCATCCTGTTCTTAATCTTGAGTTATTAAAAAATAAAAATTTACGCAATGCATTTATTATTTATTACGCTGTTCCCGGTATTTTTACAGGTGTTAATTTACTCAATATTTTTAATTTACAGGTTAACCTTGGCTTTAATGCAAAACAAACTGGTTCATTCATGTTGCTCTATGCAGCAGGTGCGCTGGTGGCAATGATAAGCGGTGGCCTGCTCTATCAACGGTTAGGAAAGAAATATCTACTTATTATTGGAATAGCCCTTCATAGCCTTGGTATCTTTTTCTTATTTTTTATTTCAAACACTAGCCCCATCAGCTTTTTAGTACTCGCCTATTTATTGATGGGCATGGGAGGCGGCTTAAGCGCCAATATTGCCCAAATTAGTTCGTTAATTGATTTCAATGACCAAAATTTATTACAAGGCAGTGTACTCTGGAACATCAATCGACAAGTTTCATTTAGCATCGGTACGGTTGTTCTCATTTCAATATATAACTTGATGTCTGGCTCAAGTGATCTGCTTCGCTATCAACATACTTTTTTAATTGCAGCAGTCCTCTGCTTACTTTCACTCATTCCCATTTTAAAGGAAAAAGCCTATGTCTAAACAAATGAATCAAGCCATTCAAAGCGTAATTGACCTACACGTTTTGATCGAAAATGTATTTACAGGCCAAAATGCAGAACAGAGTCTTAGCCCGCTTTTAGATAGTTTTGATCAAAATTTTAAGATGGTCACGGTTCAAGGCCACTGCATTGGTTTAGCCGAAGTGAATAGTTTATTTAGCCAAAATATCGGGAAAAAACCCTCTTTAAAAATCACTATTCTTAAAAGCACAGCTTTATACGAATTTGAAAATTATTGTTGGGTCCAATATCAGGAGCATCAGCAAACTGATGAGACCGAGACAGTACGTACTTCCACAGCCTGCATTAAAGTAGAAGGCGAAAAATGTTATTGGGTTTATTTACATGAAACTTTAGTTCCACTCCAAAACTAACAACTAAGTCATATCGCTCGCCTTAAAGATGGCACTTATTTTGCTTAACAATATTACGTTTTATGAAAATCGTAATACTGATCAAAATGGGGAGCTGTCGATATGGGTTATGTTGCAAAGGAATTTACGCGAAAGAACAAGCTGATTCTCAGTATTTGTTCTTTCGTTATTCCAATATGTCTTTGGTGCGCAATCAGTTACTTACCTTTTGTTTGGCATCCTCAAGTACAAATCACGAGTTCGGGAAGTGTTTCTTACTTACAAGTGGGAAGTCGCATTGATAAAAATGTGTTCTATCTCGAAGCACAAAATGCAGTCAATCGAAATTCTGCACCACCACAAGGTATTTTAGTCAATCCGATTTATTTACCCGCTCCTCATGAAGTCGCTCAGGCTTTGGTCACCGCCTTTACCACACCACCAGAGCAACCCGATTCGCCGTGGTTTCATCAAAGTTTATGGCACAGTATTAAACTGGTATTTTCAGCTTTTTTTATCTCTTCGCTTATGGGGATTCCACTCGGTATTTTGTGTGGTTTTTCTAAGCGCATATCGCTGTTAACAGAGCCTTTTGTCGAGTTTTTCCGTTACTTGCCTGCACCGGCTTTTGGCGCACTTGCCGTGGCAATTTTAGGAATTAATGACGCACCTAAAATCGCAATTATTGTGATTGGTACACTTTTTCAGCAAATTCTCATTATTGCCAATACCACCCGAATGGTTGATCGAAGCTTAATTGAAGCTGGCTATACGCTTGGCACCAATAAGCTGAAGAGTTTATTCCATGTAGTGATCCCCGCTGCCTTACCCGATATTTACCGTGACTTACGTGTGTTATTGGGCTGGGCATGGACCTATTTAATTGTTTCAGAGTTGATTGGTACGACTTCGGGTATTACATGGTTTATTACCCAACAAGCACGCTATCAAAACTTTGACAATGTCTATGCGGCCATTCTGATTATTGGGGTGATTGGTCTGGTCTGTGATTGGATATTAATGAAGTTAGGTGAGCGGATGTTCACTTGGAAAGTAGGAGCAAAATAATGAATGATTCAACATTTAACGCGCATGAATACTTTCAAAAAATTTATGAACGTCCTGTTATTTTAGAAGCTAAACAACTGAGCCAAGTCTTTAAGCATGGACAAAGCGAACGCACTGTTTTAAATAAGCTCGATTTAAAAATTCATAAAAGAGAATTTATTTGTGTGATTGGCCCTTCCGGCTGTGGTAAATCGACCCTGAGCCGTGTCATTGCAGGTTTAGACCCATATCATAGTGGAGAAGTTTTAGTAGACGGCGAATGCATTACAGGCCCATGTCCTGAACGCGGTATGGTGTTTCAGGGCTATACCCTTTTCCCTTGGAAAACCGTAAAAGAAAATGTGATGTTTGGTCCGCAAATGCGAGGAGCCAGTCAAATGACAGCAGAGGCGCAAGCCCGTGAATGGATCAATATTATTGGTTTAGAAAAATATGAAAATCAGTATCCACATCAACTTTCTGGTGGCATGAAACAGCGCGTTGCAATTGCGAGAGCCTTGGTCAATCAACCTAAAATTTTACTGATGGATGAACCTTTTGGTGCGCTCGACCCTCACACTCGCCAAAAAATGCAAAAACACTTAATGGATTTATGGCAAAACATTGATATCACCATTATTTTTGTCACCCATGACATGGATGAAGCTATTTTACTTGCAGACCGAATTGTGGCACTCAAAGCCAACCCAGGCGAAATTAAGGAAATTATTGAAGTGAATTTACCGCGCCCACGTTCACTGGACTTAATGAGTACCCCTGAGTTTAAACAGCTCCGCTCACGGGTAGATTATCTGGTACACGCCGAAGAGGACGAGCTTGACCCAGCTTTGCAAGATTTACCAAAAATTCCGCGTATGACTCAAGTCAGTACAGAAAAATAAGAAAGACATTAAAAAGCCCAAGCTGAACTTGGGCTTTTTTATTGATTGGGCTTATTTGAGTTGTTCTATGAGTGTCGGATAAATCAGCCCATCTACATTTTGCTCAGTTTTATAAATACCATTTTCAACATTAAATTTATTTACGTGATAAGTCGAACCATAAATCGAGTCAAAACCATCTGATTTAGCAAATACCTTTTTATTGGCATTGATATCTAATAGATGCGTCCCGCTAACCATCAACTCATATTGTTTCGGGTCAACCCCTGAACGGTTTGCCATGATTTTAACTGCATCGGCATGGGTTGCAGGGTCATTAATATATTTAACTGTTTTGTCCCACACCTGAATGATTTTTTTCCATTCTTCTTGATGAGCAGTTAAATGACTCATGTTGACGGTCAGAGTGTCATAAATTAAACCCGGCTTGTCTTTAGAGGTATAGATAATTTTAGAACCCGCTACGGCTTTTAATGCTTGACCTGCAACAGGTTGCCAAACAGCAATCGCAGAAATATCTGGGCTATTGAACACTTGAGGTAATTGGTTGGTTGCTGAGTTTACCAGCTTCACGTCATTGGCTTTAATGTTATGGTCGGTTAAAGCTGTTGCTAGTAAAAGATGATCAACCAAGCCTTTTTCAACGCCGATTGATTTTCCTTTTAAGTCTTGAATGGTATTAATTCCCTCTTTTGCAATAATGACATCATTACCCGCAGAATAATCTGTTGCCATGATCATCATGCCTTGAGTGCCGCCCGAAGCTGTTACCAAGTTATCGCCATTGGTGACCAAAACGGCATCAAGCTGATTTGCTGAAAAAGCCGAAAGTGAAGCCGAATAATCAAACCACTTAAACTCTACATTTAAGCCGGCTTCTTTTAACCAACCTTTTTCAATAGCCACCTGCCAAGCCACCCAGCCCGGCCAATCGCTATAGCCAATGGTAATCGGTTTTGTATTTGTGGCTGCCTGAGCGTCTTGTTTAGCCTCAGGGACTTTAGCCGTATTGTCACACCCACCCAATACAACTGCCGATAAAATAGATACGGATAAAAACGCTTTTTTAATCATATAGAAACTTCCCCAACATTTTTACTAACAACACTTTGAGCGGTTTGATTGAGTGACTGTATATAGGCTCGCCAGCCTCCAAAATGGCTAATATCGGTTGCATCATGAATGGCATAAGCTTCGCAGATAAAACCTTTGACCCATGTTCCATCTTTTAATTTAAGGTTGCCAATACCAAGTGGTGCAGGCACTTCAGCCACAATGGCTCCGAAATTTGCAAAAGGAACATCCCACACTTCAACTTCAATTGACGTACCTGTCGCATCGCATTGCAGCCCCGGTTTTGGTGGTTTGGTATTTTTTAGGGCAAAGAGTTTATAGGCTTCTGCTGTCTGGGTTTTCTTGAGCAAAGTAGCATGGCGACTAGTCAGCTGAAAATTAAGTGGCATGCCTGTTAAGTGCGCTCCGACGACAGCAAGCTGCACTGAATGACTCGATTGGATGTTTATACTTTTTTGATAATGTTGAGTTGATTTACCTAAACTCAGCAATGTTTCGGTTTGCCAGAGCTGGGCAAAATTGGTCAGTGCCTGATCGTGCCAAGCAGGTGCAATAAAAGTTACGCCACTTGGTAAACCGTCTTTACGCAGTACATTTGGTAAGGCCAGTGCAGAAAGATCGGCAAAATTTACAAAGTTGGTATAGGCCCCCATGTGCGCGTTTTTAGTTAGCGGGTCGGCTTCAACTTCGGCAATGGTGTAAATGGTTGGTGCGGTTGGAACCATCAATGCATCAAAAGGCTGAAGTGCCAAATTAATTTTTCGGGCCAGTACTGCACGGTTATATTCCGCTTGCAGTACATCTGTTGCTTTGAAGCGATCTGCCTGCGCAATAATCTGGGCAATAACCGGATGGGCTTTGTCACGTGTTGTCATGCGTTCAACGGCGACTGTTCTTTCTGCTACCCATGCATCATTATAAAGTGCAGCAGCAAGCTCATTAAATGCGCTGAAATCAATACTCTCAACTTCATAACCTAGTTTTTTTACACGTTCAATTGCAACTAAAAAGGCTTTTTCAGATTCAAGATCACCATAAAACTCAAGCTGGGCAGGAATGGCAATTTTTCGTTTAGAAAACTGAGTTGGTACATTGGCTGGATGTGCTCTTGAATATTCATCTGTTTCATCATAGCCCTGCATTAGACTGGCAACTGTCCAAGCGTCATCGATATGCAGTGCAAAAATAGAAATGACATCAATGGTCCGACAAGCAGGAATTAAACCTGTAGTAGAAAACCAGCCCTTCGTGGGCTTCAGGCCTACAATATTATTATGGCCCGCAGGAACGCGTCCTGACCCCGCCGTGTCTGTCCCCAAACTAAAAGGCACAATACCGTTGGCAACTACCACGGATGAACCTGAGCTTGACCCACCGCTGATATATTCAGGGTTAAAACTATTTTTTACTGCACCATAGGGAGAACGAACCCCGACCAGTCCAGTCGCAAACTGATCTAAGTTGGTTTTGCCCACCACAATCGCCCCTGCTTTTTTCAACTTGGCAACTACAGCAGCATCTTGTGTCGCTAAATATTGAACCTCTTTACAGGCAGCAGTCGTGTGAAAGCCAGCGACATCAATGTTGTCTTTAACTGCAAATGGCACACCGTATAGAGGTAGGTCAGCAATATTCTGGTCTTTTAAAACATCAATTTGCGATTGGATCTGCTCATTCGATGCAACTTCAATCCATGCATGGTCATCATTTTTAATTTCTGCAACATAGGTAATCAGATCTTTAAGATGGATTTGCCCGTTTTCATATGCTGTTTTCCAGTCTTGGATTGTCCATAAATTTTTCAACACGCTACTCCTCATTTAGTCATTTTGCTGTATAGGCGGCATCACGGCATCCATCAGTTCTAAATGCCCTTTGATCACCCCTTTAAGCACAATAAATTGCTGGCTAATTTGTCTGAGTTCAGAACTCGCCCCCTGCATTAACATGACTTGCAATATCTTTTGTTGGTCGAGCTGGATATGAAGTGAACTAATTACTTGTGTTAAAAACTGCTGTTGTAAATCAACCAATTGATTGCGCAAGGTCATTTGGCTAGCGTCATAAAGCAGCGTCAATGTGCCCACCATAACTTCATTGGCCTGTGCCTGCTCCGCAATCAGGTGTTTATTAATCATGTCAACAATGGCTTGCGAACGACTTTCGTAGTTCTGCTCGACAATTTTCTGATCGAGTGCGTTGAGTGTCGTTTCAGGTACGGTAATACTGATTCGAGCTAACTTTTGTTTTGCCACAGTCTTATCCTTTTGTTTTAGTCGGATAATTGTTTTGTTTGATATATACGCCTGCACGAACGCTGAGCAATTCGACTAAAAAGGCTTTTAAATTTTGCTTTGGTTGAGCCACGGGTTTTACATCGTTCATATCGCACCTCTAGCTTGGTATTACCAAATTCAGTTTTTGTATTACTGATAAGAGATGCAGAAAATGTGCCAGTTTTTAAGCGCGGTTTTTGATGGATTGGATGGGTATTTATGAGTGATTTTTGGGCAAAAAAAAGCCCCATGCACAAGGATGGGGCTAATATTTACGTTTTTAGAAACTGATTTTTTAATATTATTTCGGATTGATCATCGTATGCGCCCATACCGATAAAGACTCTAAAACAGGCTTAAAAGTCTGGCCCAATTCGGTCATTTCATAGACAACTTTAATCGGTGCTTTTTCACCATATATAGTTCTAGAGATTAAGCCACTTTGCTCTAATTGTTTAAGTTGAAGACTTAATGTCATTTCAGTAATTGTAGGAATGAGTTGCTTGATTTCATTAAAGCGTTTCGGTCCATCTTTTAGATAATACAAAATCACGCATTTCCATTTTCCACCCACCAAGTCCATAGCCATACTGATATGACATGGATAAGTTTTTCCATTCATGCTGATTTCACATTTATTTTCAGTATTTGCCATTTTTAACGCCACCTATCAACTTTGATAGTTATTGTACACCCATACTATAAAAATTATAGTTACTATGATTTTTATAGCTACAAGGCATTATTATGGCTTTACTTATTTTGGCCCATCCCTACTACGCTCAATCGATTGCAAATAAAACGATTGTGAATGAACTTATAAAAACCTATCCAGACCTCGAAGTACGAGATATTTTCCAGCTTTATCCGGACTATCAAATTGATGTGAATGCTGAACAAGAGGCCTTGTTACGCCACGACACCATCATTCTGCAATACCCAATGTTCTGGTTTAATATGCCGGCAATTTTGAAGTTATGGTTTGATGAAGTTTTTACTTATCAATTTGCTTATGGCTCTCAGGGCGATAAATTAAAAGACAAAAAAGTCATTATTAGTATGACAGTCGGGCAAAAAGAAGCCGACATGGTGAATGACCGAGAAAACTTAGCAGATAGCTTTTTAAAAGCAGTTCAATATTCAATTCAATATACGCAAATGCAGTTAAGTGCCACTTACTTACTTTATGACGTATCACCTTTATCGGGTAATTCAGAGTCTAAAATTGAGTTAAAAGCAGTTGAACATGGTCATAAAGTATTAAAGCATTTGACCGAAGCATAATATAAAAAGAGAGCATCGATATGGATGCTCTCTTTTGGTTTAAGCGACAGGCGCCAAGGTAAATAGCACTTGTCCCGTTTTTACAGTTTGCCCTTTTTCAATGGTAATGGTTTCAACTTTCATGCGTTCAGGCGCAATAATCGGGATTTCAATTTTCATTGCCTCAATCACCGCAAGAGTTGCACCTTCTTCAACAATATCTCCCGATGCACATTCGATTTTCCAGATTGAGCCTGGCATATGCGACTCAACTGCACAGCCCCCTTCAGGAATAACTACGGTTTCACCTTCATCAACAGCATCTAGGCTTTCAGAGATATATTCTTGCAAACCGGCTTCATGCCAACGGCGGCGTTCAGCCTCAAAGTTGGCTTGTTGCATGTCTTTAAAGGCTTGGATGCTATCTTGATGTGTTTTTAAAAACTCGTTGTATTCTTTTAAATTGAGCACACCATCTTCAATGCGAAGTTGTAGACGGCCCGCCTTAAAGTCTTCACGCATTTGCAGAAGTTCTGTTTCAGAGACTTCATAAAACTTAACTTGGTCAAAAAAGCGCAGTAGCCAAGGCTTACCCTCTTCGAAGTCGGCATTTTTACGGTAACGGCTCCACATTTGAGTGGTACGGCCAACAAACTGGTAGCCACCCGGCCCTTCCATACCGTACACACACATATAAGCACCGCCGATACCCACGGCGTTTTCAGGTGTCCAAGTTCGTGCTGGATTATATTTTGTAGTGACTAAACGTTGGCGTGGGTCGAGTGGTGTCGCAACGGGTGCGCCTAAATACACATCGCCTAAACCCATCACCAAATAGTTCGCACTATAGACCACATTTTTAACCGCTTGCTTTGAAGCTAAGCCGTTAATACGACGAATAAACTCGACGTTATCTGGGCACCACGGCGCATCTGGACGAACAATTTGCGTGTAGCGTTCGGTGGCAAGCTGAGTTTGTGAATCTTCCCAAGCTAAAGGTAAATAGACAGTCCGTGAAGGCACCTGCATATTTTGAATGTCGGGTAATTCGGCTTCTGCTTGTTGAAGTTTCTGTAAAAGCTCAAGTTGATCGAGCTGGATTGAATCAAAATGAATTTGTAGTGAACGGATGCCCGGTGTTAAGTCGATAATGCCCTGAATGTTTTGATCTTTGACCCATTGCATGAGTGCATGAATACGGAAGCGTAAATTTAGGTCGAGTACTAACTCACCATATTCCACCAACAAATAGCTATTTCCTGCTGGTCGATAGGTAATACTTGGCAAGTCGCCCTCACCTTGCAAAGTTGCCAAAACTGCATCTTTTAGAGTATCGGATTCTGCTTGAATGGCTGGATTAAAATCAATTAGCGTTGTATCAGCCGCGGTTAAGCTTTGATGATATTTTTGGTCCAGTGCTTTTGCTTGCGCATAACTTACAGGCACAAATTTGACTTTATCGCCTGCTTTCAATTGCCCGATTTTCCAAAGCTCGGAATGAATCACCACCGCAGGACATACAAAGCCACCTAAGCTCGGACCATCGGGACCCAAAATAATTGGCATATCGCCCGTAAAATCAATCGCACCAATCGCATAAGCGTTGTCGTGAATATTGGAAGGATGTAAGCCTGCCTCACCCCCATCTTCACGTGCCCACTCAGGTTTTGGCCCAATTAAACGAATGCCTGTACGGCTTGAGTTATAGTGAATTTCAAACTCATTGGCAAAGAACGTATCAATATCTTGTTTGGTAAAAAAGTCTGGTGCGCCGTGTGGGCCATACATCACGGCAATTTCCCAGTTTTGGGTAAAGCTAGGAATTTGTGCTTGAGCTAAAGTCGTGGTCGAGTGAGTGGAATATTCAGTAATCGGTAACATATCACCAATTAATAGATTACGGCCTGCGTGCCCACCAAACTGACCCAAAGTAAAAGTAGCCTGTGACCCTAAATAGTCAGGAACATCAAAACCGCCTTTAATGCCAATATAGCTGCGGCAACCTGAACGTATAATGCCACATTTTAAAATCTGACCTTTTTGAACGTTAATGGTTTGCCACATCGGCACCAGCTCACCATCAAGCGTTGATGGCATATCACCACCTACAATCACAATTTGGCTGTCGCAGTGAAATTTTAAGGTTGGACCTTGTAAGGTGCATTCAAGCCCTGCTGTATTTGGTTCATTGGCTAAAAGCTGGTTTGCCACAGTTAAACTGAGTGGATCGATGGCACCTGATGGTGGTACACCAACATCCCAATAACCCAATCGGCCTGTTACGTCTTGAATGGCGGTTTGAATACCAGCCTGTAACACCTCAATTTTTTGTGTTTTCCATTCAAATGTATTTAAAAAACGAGTGGTTTGAGTTCCAAGCGCAAACACATCGCAAGCAATAATATTTTGTAAATATTCCAGATTGGTTTCGATACCTGCCACTTGCGTGTTTGCAAGACTAGCACTCATTGCCTGTATGGCTTGCTCTCGGGTTGCAGCAGTCACAATGATTTTGGCAATCATCGGGTCATAAAAAGACGACACCGTTGACCCTGTTTCTACCCATGTTTCAACACGCGCTTGTGGGTCAAACTTAACATGAGTGAGTAAGCCTGCACTCGGTTGGAACTGTTTAATCGGGTCTTCGGCATAAAGACGAACCTGAATCGAATGTCCTGTTGGCTCTAACTTTTCAGTGGGTACTGACCAGTCGCCACTTGCTAAAGTGACCATCCACTCAACTAAATCGACACCAAACACTTGCTCGGTCACGCCATGTTCGACTTGTAAACGCGTGTTGACCTCTAAGAAATAAAATTCTTGGGTTTCAGTGTCCATGACAAACTCAACTGTGCCTGCCGAGCGGTAGTTCACCGACTGCATCAGCTGAATAGCAACTTTTTGAAGATAATCACGTTGCTGTTCATTTAAGTGAGGCGCGGGTGTTTCTTCAATGACTTTCTGATTACGGCGTTGCACTGAACAATCACGCTCACCCAAGGCTAAAACTTGCCCTTGCCCATCCCCAAATATTTGAACTTCGATATGGCGTGCATGTTGTACAAATTTCTCTAGGTACAAACCAGCATCTTTAAAATTGACCTGTGCTAAATAAGAAACGGTTTGATAAGCATCTTTTAATTCGGTTTCATTCCAGACCAGACGCATGCCAATACCACCACCACCCGCCGTACTTTTAAGCATAACCGGATAACCAATACGGGCCGCTTCGGTCAAGGCCTCGGCTTCATCGGCAAGTAGTGAACTACCCGGAAGTAAAGGTACGTTGCTTTTAATTGCGAGTTCACGTGCAGTATGTTTTAAACCAAAATCGAGCATTTGGCTTGAAGTTGGCCCAATAAAAGCAATGCCTTGGCTTTCACACAAATCACAAAACTCAGCATTTTCAGACAAAAAACCATAACCGGGGTGAATGGCTTCTGCCCCCGACTGTTTAGCAACCTCAAGGATTTTTTCAATATTTAAATAGCTTTGATGAGCAGGCGCAGGACCAATCAAGAAAGCTTCATCAGCCAAAGTCACATGTAGAGAATCACGATCGGCTTCGGAGTAAACTGCAACCGAAGCGATGCCGAGTTTTTTTAGGGTACGAATTACGCGACAGGCAATTGCACCACGGTTAGCAATTAGAACTTTTTTAAACATGGTTACACCCCTTCCGCTTCACGGACAACCAGTTGAATTTTGGTTGGGTTATAGGCATTACATGGGTTGTTCAGCTGCGGACAATTAGAAATTAAAACGATCAAATCCATTTCTGCCCGTACTTCTACATATTTACCTGGTGCTGAAATTCCGTCATCAAATTTAAGCTGACCGTCTGGCGTTACTGGCACATTCATAAAAAAGTTAATATTTGGACCAATATGACGAACATTTAATCCATGCTTTTTTGCAATTGGGTGTTTTGCCAAGGCATACATAAAATTGTTACGGCAACTATGCATGGGATACGTTTCATGTGCATAGCGAACCGTATTACTTTCACATGAACAAGCACCACCAATGGTGTCATGGCGACCGCAGTTATCATCATGAATAACCGCAATTGGGCGACCCAAGTTACTGTAGAGCTTCGTACCCTTTTCTAAATAAATGTGTTGGTTGATCGCCAAAGTATCCATTGCGCTATAACGCTCAGTCGGGTTTTCGGCACTCATAAACAAAGTATCGACCGCTTGGTTTCCCTCAAGATCAATAATTCGAAAATATTGGCCTTTTTTAACCTCACACATCCACGCTTCACCCGCAGGACAAACTTCATTTAAAACTGCTTTTTCAAATGATTGTAAAATTGTCATGATGCTTCTCCTGATTTAAATATTGCTAAGCGCGTAGTAGCGGGCTGTGTTTTGAAACGCACGCTGATTTTGCGAACACGCATCACGACAAATATCGCTGTCTGTTAGAGAATTGGCTTTAAATAAACTGAGTTGAATATCGGCAGGTTGATAGGTTTGGCTGGTGTCTAAACCATGCGGCGCGGCAGATAAAAATAACAGGCAGTCCATTTCAAAACGCAGCTCAATGGTTTGATCGGTGTTATCTGAATTTACATAAGACAAAGCACCGCTTTCATCTGCCGCAACTTTAGAAAACAGGTTAACCGCGGCACTAAGGTCTTGGCTGGCAAGTCCGTATTTACACATTTCAATGAGTAAACTATCTAAGCCGTTTTGGTACATATCATTGCGGGCATCTTGAAATGTACAAGTACCAAATTGCTTTTGAATCTGTTCTGGTCGGCTTGGGCCACAAAGTGCATCGTTCCAACCATGATCGTCATGAACAATTGAAGCCATGACACGGCCAAGGTCTGAATACAGCACATTGGAAGCTTTTAAATAGGCGGTGTGTTGCCCTTTTAAAGTGTCGGGCATGTTAAAACGTTCCAGCACATCGGCAGCATTTACACAAAATACGGACACGTTTGCATGAGCGCCAAGTGATTTAAATCTAAGAATTGTTCCTTTTTGAATACGGCCCGACCAGTGATGTCCACCGGGTAAAAGTTCGGTCCAAATCGCCTGATTGTTATGATAACTTACAGTGTTCATAGCTACTCCTTGTCGGATAGTTTTAGACTTCCTCCCGGGCTTTTATCCCTCCGTGTAGTTCGCTAGGAACCGTGAACTCTCGGTCCAGTCATACATGAAGTATCGGAACCCTAGATCACTTTTGATTGTTTATAACTATGCAAATGACATGCCAGCTTAGTATTACGTTTTTGGTTAAAAGTAATACTAAACTTGGTCAATTGGGGTGCAATTTAGAGTAGAGAATGGATGGCTGCATAAAAAATAGTGCATTTTTTAAATTAGCTGCAACTTTAAAACTGATATAAGAAAGTCCCCAAATCATTAGGGACTTTTAAGACAAATGGGCGAACGAATAAAATACTAGACACATTTTAAGGGATCAGAATTACCTTACGGCAGTCCTCTTCTCTTTTATTAAAAATACGATATCCCTCTGCGGCATCTTCTAATTTCATGCGGTGAGTAATGATAGCTTCAGGTGTTAATTCACCACGCTCAATATGTTCTAATAGTTGTGGTAAATATTGATGAACATGGGTCTGCCCCATTTTAAAGGTCAAGCCTTTATCAAAAGCATCGCCAAATAAGAAACCATGAATCGGTCCTGCATATACACCCGGTACACTCACCACACCACCACGGCGAACCGCTGCAATACATTGGCGTAAAGCAGCCCCACTTGAGCCTTCAAGTTTGAGAGTTGTTAGCGCAGTTTCAATGATGCTACCTTTCGCCTCGAAACCAATCGCATCAATCACCGCATCTACACCACGGTAGTTGTCTGTATTTTGAATAATATATTCAGCAGCATCTACTTCTTCAAAATTGACTGGAATAGCCCCATAAGTGGTAGCCGCATATTCCAATCGATATTGATTGTGATCAACCATAAATATTTTTTCTGCACCTAACATCTTGGCACAAGCAGCACTTAATAGCCCAACTGGACCAGCACCATAAATAGCAACGGTTGAGCCACGTTTGACTTGGGCATTGGTCACTGCCTGCCAAGCAGTCGGCAAAATATCAGTCAAGAAAAGTACTTTTTCATCTGACAATGAGGTTGGTACTTTAAAAGGACCTTTATTGGCTTTTGGCACACGCACATATTCTGCTTGGCCACCGGGAATACCGCCGTATAAGTGGCTATAGCCAAATAAAGCTGCACCGGGTGGAATTTGTTTTTTATTAATAATTGCACCGCGCCCTGTATTGGTTTTTTCACATGCAGCAGTCAGGTCGAGTTGGCAATAGAAACATTCGCCACAAGCAATCACAAAAGGAACAATCACACGATCACCCTTTTTCACTTGGGTAACGGCGGGGCCAACTTCCTCTACAACTCCCATAAACTCATGACCAAAGATATCTCCATGTTCAGTCTTTGGAATTTTTCCTCGATATAAATGTAGGTCAGAACCACATATTGCGGTTGCTGTTACTCTTAAAATAATGTCATCTGGTTCTTGAATAATAGGGTCCGCGACCGTTTCAACTCGGACATCTTCGGCACCGTGATAGGTAAGAGCGCGCATTTTCATTCCTCTCATTTTTATGATGTCATTTGATTATGAAGAGGCTTTCTTTACCGTTTGCAACGATTCTTATTTTTCACGTAAGGCATATAGTTCAAATGCAACGGGATAGAGATTTGAGTAACAATTAATGAATGAGCAATCATTTTCAGCGAGGGATGTTTTTCTTATCTGACCTTGTAAAAAGCCAATCATCTCTATAATAAAATGATTGGCTCTGCCCTAAAAACTAACCTAATCTAACTTGAGCTGCTGTCTGAGCTTTAAAATATCAACCAGCCCTTTGTCTCTTGTTTGATATAAATCTCTATCTTTATAATGGGCTAAAAGCTGATTTGTTTCTGCTTCGAGTAAATCCGTTGTCTCGTCTGAATGTTGAAATGCTTGCATGTCATTCCACCACTCTGTCATTGGTGGACCTAAATGGTGAATCGCCTCTTTAAAACCCTTTTGGTTTGCGAGTTGCATATTAATATAGGGACCAAATAGCGCCCATCTTAATCCCGGCCCGCTGGTAATCGCGACGTCAACATCTTCGGCAGAGCACACGCCTTGTTCAACCAGAGAAAATGCTTCTCGCCATAGCGCAGCCTGCAAGCGGTTTGCCACATGTCCTTTTACTTCTTTATTTAAAATGATTGGGTTCTTACCTAACTGTTTATAAAACTCAGAAGCCTGTTTTAAAATTTGTGGATCTGTCAAATTACCGCCAACGATTTCAACCAAAGGCAAAAGATGAGGAGGATTAAAAGGATGACCTAATAAAATACGTTCAGGATATTGAGTCTCTTTTTGAAAATCAGACACTTTTAAGCCCGATGAGCTTGAAGCAATAATAGTGTGTTCAGGGCAATATGACGTGATTTCTTGATATAGCTTTTGTTTTAAATCTAAACGCTCTGGAGCATTTTCTTGAATAAAATCTACATCTGAAACCGCATCTTTTAAATGATTAAAAACTTCCAGATTAAGCAACACATCTTGTAGAGAATGGACGTGCTTAGCGTTTTCATCTAAAGCCAATAAATCATTTAGATTTTTATATATTCTTTTTTTAAAGATTGCTTCATCGATAGGATAAGGGTCATAAACCTTAACTTTAAATCCTTTATATAAAAATAAGGCCGTCCAACTTGCACCTATGACGCCTGCTCCCACAACACCAACCGTTTTAATGACTTCCATATTTTCCTCGTAAAAATGTTGTTTTATTCGAAATTTCTTTACCTAATTGAATACTTAAACAAACATAGCAGATTCAACCAATCAATAAATTTAATTGTTTATATTTTATATAATTTGTCCTATATTCCCTATCTTGAAAATTTTATTCCTTTCGTCAATACGGCTTAATTTTTACCATTTTTAGACTTTATTTACTGAATTTTATGTCAAAAAATCTAGCAACATTGATTGGTTTAAGCGCCATTCTCATGTGGGCATCTATGGTCGGTCTGATGAAACAAGTCAGTGCCGCCATTGGACCGGAAATGGGTGTCACGCTTATTTATACTCTCAGTGCGCTACTGTTACTTATCATTTTCAGAGTTCCAGACTTTAAGCTGATTTCCAAAAAATATTTAATATTGGGTACAGTTCTGTTCGTTGCTTACGAGCTGTGTTTTTCATTTGCAATTGCTTATTCTCAAAGCCCTCAACAAGCAATTGAAGTTAGCATTGTTAACTATCTGTGGCCGAGTTTAACGGTTTTGGCTTTTGTTATTTTTAAGGAATTAAAGTTTAATTTTCTTATTATTTTCGGCTTACTTATTTCAATTTCCGGCATTGTTTTTATTCAAACTGGAAGCGGTGATTTTAGTCTAAGTAGCATTGTCGATAATTTGCATAGCAACCCTCTAAGCTATATTTTGGCATTTGTAGGTGCCATTATTTGGGCTTTTTACTGTGTACTCACCAAAAAAATGAGTAATGGGCAAAACCCGATCTCTATTTTCTTTGTTTGTGTCGCACTCACACTATGGCTCAAGCTGCTTCTCTCTGGGCAATTCACCATTCCTTCAATGGATATTCCAACTGTAATCACCCTTTTAATTGCATCCGCTGCAATTGGCTTTGGCTATGCGGCATGGAACATTGGCATCATTCATGGAAACATTACCATGCTTGTGGTTGCCTCTTATTTCACCCCTATTATTTCATCTATTTTGGCAATGTTTGTTTTACAAACTCAATTGTCCTTAAGCTTTTGGCAAGGAACAGCCATGGTTACGGCTGGCTCCTTTATTTGCTGGATTTCAACCAACTGGTCTGTGATTCAACCTTTCTTTAAAAAATTAAGAAAAGACTAAAAAGCATTGTAGATTTATTGCAATGCTTTTTTCAAACTTACGATAACTCCGACGGATTAGAATTCCCCCATTGCCAAAAGCGTGCTAACATCCAAATTCTGACAATCGTCCATGTCAAAATTATTTCTAGAGGGAATAAGATGTTAAAAACTCAAAAAATCAACATCGTACAAGAATTTGATGCACCCATAGACAAGGTCTTTGCAATCTTGAGCGAACATGAAAACCTAAGCAAGCTTTTCGCTCCTGCTAAAGTGACTCGGATTAGCAACGGAAAAGACGCTCGTAATGGTGTCGGCTCTGCACGCAAGATGTCTATTCCATTTACCCCTTCATTTGTAGAAACAAATTTAGTCTACAAAGAAAATGAACTCATCGAATATGCAATTACCAGCGGCATTAGCCCAATTAAGGCTCACCGTGGTGTAATGAAATTTAGCGACTTGGGAAACAACCGTACTCGCTTGGATTACACCATTAGCTTTAAAGGTCGTGTTCCTTTTATTGGCCCAATCATTAAAGCAGCCTTACAAAATGGTGTAAGCCGTGGGCTTAAAAAACTTAAGTTTTAATTGAGATATATCAAATAAAAGCCCTTTATCGGGCTTTTATTTTTAAGTAGATTTGTTGAAGAATTGGTATATCAATTTCTAAAAATAGTAAATTCGAAAACTTAATGACAAAAACAAAAGCCGACTCGTTAAAGTCAGCTTAATTCTACAGTTTGAGAGAATTGCTTAAATAGTTTTTGTTCGTGGCAATCTTCTATCTATTTTCTTTTTCTAAAATTAATTTACACCTTAGTTATGACTGTTTGATTAAAAGAAAACAGAAAGATGAGATAAAAAGCAAATTAACTCACACTTAACAAGAATAATGCTAAACAATTAACATTTTATAGAGATGATGTATATCAATTAAATCTTTAGAAATTTTCTAAAGTTCAGTATGCTGAAATGACCTACTATTAGAAAATAATCCATACAATGGAACATCAGTGCTTGTTAAAGGAATTAAATTCACTTATTGAATATTATTCCAAAAGAACAGATTGTCCACCTACCAGAATTCGTATAGGTTACAGAGCCTATGCGAAACTCATGCAGAATCCAAAATTTGCTGATGAAGTCTCAAACTCTGCCTTAGATCCAAATAAACGTAAATATAAAAAGATGAAAATCAAAGTCACGAAAGATGATGATCAACTTGAACTAGATTGATTAAAATAAAAGCCCAGCCACGGGCTTTTATTTTTAAGAAGTGTGTGGATTTAGAGTTAAAACAACATTATTAAAAAATAATCTAACAACTTATCTCGCTCATCTACACTGTTTTTACTTAAAAGCTGAACCATTGCCCCATCAATCACGAACAAAAACATGTGGGCGTCTTTCATTGAAGCCGTAGTTTTGACGGTTAAAAGCAGTTTATAAATTTCGTTGATTAGCCAAGTTCTATATTCAATCACCATGCTATAGGCTTTTGGGTAGAGCTTTTCAATTTCAAAAATTGCTTTAAAGGGCAAATGATAAAAGCCATTTAAGTCGGCATGTAAAAGGTAAATCTGCTTGAGTTTATCAAGCACCATTTGTTCACGGTAAGAATTAAGAATTGAAAATACTTTTACTTTGAGCGCATCTTTTTGAAAAGTGAGACACATCTCGATCAGTCGTGCTTTTGAGTGAAAGTCGTTATAGAAAGTCGCTTTGGGAATTTTAGCTTCCGCAATAATTCGGTCGACACCGACCTTATGAAAGCCATATTGATTAAATAAATCTTTTGCTGCGTGAAGCACTCGCAGCGCTCTAAATGAAGATTCTAAATTTTTCATGTATACCGCTTAAAATAATTTTTTGTTGTATCTAAAAGAGATAGAAATGCCGTCACTCTTAAAATGAGTGCTAAAAAACAGGCATGCAAAAGCGGCACTAAAGGTGTGCTCGCCTATCTCGGGTTTATTGTTGCTATGATTTTTGAGTCGTAACGATTCTTAAGGTGTAGAAAACCTAGAGTCGATTAAACCGTTTTATAGACTGTTTAATTGGTATGGACGGAAAGATTTTGGCAAAGGCCAATAAATGAGAAGAATTAGTACGCATAGCGGACTCCTTTGTTAACAAAAGAAATCCTACCGATCACTGCTAAATGATGGTGGCAGGACGAAAGAGGGTTAGCAGACTGGCAACAAAGAAACCAGCACACCCGAAGGTGTCCCCCTTCCGCCCTACCGTAGAGAAAAAGGGGGCGAACGAGATCACGATACACAAAACAAGGCTTCGTATATCGTCTTTGTTAAATAGGGTCTGCTAAAACCCGCTAGCAATGTAGGCCAGCCCGCAAAGGATAGTATTCGCTTTTGTTGTCGTCAAGCGTGCGGAATGACAATCGTATTAAAGTAGAGCGGTTGAGTTCTAAATTATTTTAAAAATTTAAAAAAATAATTGAATATTGATATATAGGAAGTACTTGTCTAGTTATAACAATTAAATATAGGCTTAGGAATAAATATAATCCTATTAATCTCTGCTAAATAGTTATGGTGGCAGAACGAAAAAGAGTTAGCAGTCTGGTGCCAAAGAGACCAGCACATCCTAAGATGTCCTCTTTCCGTCCTACCAGAAAGCAAGGATAGTATTCACTTTTCTTATCGTCAAGAATATAAAATCCTGTTCGCATTAAATTAGAGCAATTGTTTTAAATATTATATTTCCATATCAACAATAAAATAACTTATGTTAATCACATTTAAAATCTCAAAGTAAGATAATAGAATTTTATCTATTATCTCAAAAGATTCAATAAATTTAGATTAAATTACTAGAAGACTGATCTGGTTTCACTTCATCATTATTTATTTCTGATAATTCCTCTTCAACAGATTTATTAAGCTTATCAGTAGAGTTCATCTCGTTTACTTTTTGTTGGTATTTTGCTTTAAGTATTTCTGCCAATTCTGCATTAACATTCTGTAAATGTTCCGTTGCTGTACTAGAATCAATACTATTCGGTATATAGTAATTATTATTTATTCTACTTAATACTCGTTCATCCATTAAGTAATCATCACGAATAATACCCATTGTCTGAGAAGCACCTAAATCAAGCATTCTAGCTGTCAAGTCTAAGAATAGACAATAAAGCCTATCCTCTTTTTTATCTATATAGCAGTCATGAATTTCTTTGACCACACCTATGATGCCGCTCTCTTCTTGAATATTAATAACACTTTGGACAGCTTTATACATTAGATCTGGTCGAGATGGAATTACTTTAGACTGTTCATTGGTAGTATTAACTAATTCTGGTGTACTGGCAGATTCAGAAGTAGATGCATATAAAGTATTCACTGTCTCATCAGCTTGTTCAGCTGGTAAGGGGCCTTCAGTAACAATGTTTTCTGAGTATCTTGTATTCTCATATATTGATAGAATAGTACTAATAAAAATTATCCCTACGCCTAAGATTGATAACGATATAATAATTTTTTTGCTATTTCTTTTTATCATATTATAAAGACTCAAAAATGGCTTAAAAATATAAAGCCCTTTTGAAATATTTATATTGATATTAACGTTAAAAGCTTTGGCTTCTTTCTGACTTCTATCTTTATCATCATCATTTTTAGAAAAATTTCTACTATTTTTCTCTTGCTGCTGAAAATCTTCATACTTCTTTCTTTTTTGATACTCTTGAAAATCTCTTTCTTTTTGTTTTCGTTGATTAAAAGAATTTAATTTTAAATCAAATTCTTTACGTTTATTTTCATTAGTTAGCACTTCAAATGCTTCATTAATTAATTGCATTTTTCCATTTGCATCATTCCCTTGGTAACGATCAGGATGATATTTTTGTGCTAAACCTTTATAAGCCAATCTAATAATTTCAACTGGAGCATCTTGAGATACATGTAAAATCTCATAATAATTAATAAATGTATTCAAGTAAAACCCCCTTTTCCTAGTAAAAATTTATATTAATATTATAACTATCTTTGAATTAGATTCTTAGCATATCTAATCCTAGATAGTACACTTTCTAATTTTTTTAGTAAAAAATAAGTTTGTCTAGGAAAGCTTCTAAATCAGTATACGAAGATAGAACTCTACTAAAGAATCAGCATTATTTTTTATTAGAACTAACTGATTTAAAAATAAATCAAGTTAATTTTTCTCATGAATCACGTACTAATCCATCAACTTCTTACGGCGATACAACCCACAATCCCCAGAAAATAGCGCTGCCAACAAACAAGTAATGATGGCGTAAGTCGCGACATTCATTCCAAATAATTCAATCGCTAAAATAATAGACGTTAACGGTGCCTTACTTGTCCCCGAAAAAAGACTCACCAAGCCTAAGCCTGCAAGCAATGAAATTGGCAAGTTTAAAACGGCCCCTAAAGCATTACCTAATGTCGCCCCCACATAAAACAATGGCGTAATTTCACCACCTTTAAAACCTGAGCCTAAAGTAATAGCGGTAAAAACGGTTTTGTTAAAAAAGTCGTAAAACTCAATGGGCACATAAAAAGATGAAATAATTTTATCTGTACCCAAACCATTGTATTGCTGATGTGCGGTGAACAAAGTAAGTAGCATAATGACAATACCACCCACCATCGTTCTTAAGGGCAAATAACGAATGTATTTGTAAAAGACGTCACTGGCAAAATGGATTGCAGCAATAAAGAAACGTGCAACCAGACCAAAGATCAGACCTGCCACAATTAAGTTCATGAGCGTGCCAAAATGAATGGCAGGAAACTCACTAATCACATAAAAAATATGTGGGTGGACAATATCGAATAGCTCAGGGATGGTCGAAGCAATTAAGGCCGACACAAAACATGGGAAAATGGCTGAATATCTTAAATTACCTAAAGCAGTAATTTCCAAACCATAGATTGCACCCGCCAGAGGCAAGCCAAACACCCCTGCAAAGCCCGCACCAATACTGGCGATTAAACAAATTTTTCGGTTATCTTCCGAGACTTTTAATATGTGGCTCAAGTGATCAATTAAAGCACCTGAAAGCTGAACGGCTGGCGCCTCACGCCCTGCCGAACCACCAAACAACTGCGTTAAAATTGAAGTGATAAAAATGATAGGGCTCATTCGTTTCGGAATAAACGACTTAGGTTGATGAATTTCATCAATCAGTAAATGTGTTCCCCGTTCAATGGGTGATCCATATTTTTTAATGAGATAACCAATACCAAACCCGATAAAGGGTAAGAAATAAATGAGCCAGTGATGCAGGCTTCTTACTTTATTAGAGATATCAAAAGCGACAAAAATTAAAGTCGATGCTAGCCCCGCGACGACTCCAATCACAATCGATATGACGAGCCAATAGACACTGTATTTTAGAATTTGATCATATTCAGATGAAGGTAGAATTTTCATTCGCGTTCTTCAATTCGCCTTTGAGTGGATGATAAATTCTCAATTTTTTTATGCTGCCAGCTCATTAAGTGAGAAATGCTTAAACTGGGCTAAAAATTAAAGCCCGCATAAGCGAGCTTTTATACAGTGATTAATTTTGATATCACTAAACTGTGATAAATATCTCATAACCAGCACAAGCTTTCAAGTTGAAAATGGTTAACGACAACTGTCAAAAATAGCTAATTTACTTGATCGATAAAAATATATTCCGACTGACCTGACTAAATTAAAATCTAGTCAGGCGAAATCATTTATTTAAACTTAATTAATACTCCCAATCACAGTTTCTGCATGGCAGGTCGCGCCCTTCTCTGCGCTAATCTGAATAGCTCCACTACGGTGGGCAAGCACCTGCACTTCCATTTTCATGGCTTCCATAATCGCAACCACTTGCCCTTCTGTCACTTGTTTACCATTTTCGACTTTCCAAGCGCTAATCACACCATTAATTGGGGCAAGTAAATGCTCGGCACTCACTTCTGGCTCATTAGTTTGTGCTTGAGCTGTTGTTGCAGGGCCTTGTGCAAACATGCCCGCTGGTAAACCTAAGCGGTGTAACTTGCCATCAATTTCAATGTAACTAAGTAACATCGGTTGTTGGTGGTTTGGAATACCACGTTTGGTTGGCTTTAACTCTTGTTTAAAGTCATTTTCAATCCAACGCGTATGTACATTAAACTCATCTGTAAAGTCAGGTTCGTTTAATACCGCACGGTGAAAGTCTAATACTGATGCCACGCCTTCAATTTTAAATTGCTTTAAAGCGCGTTTAGCACGGGCAATTGCAACTTCACGGGTTGGACCAGTCACAATCAGTTTTGCCATGAGCGAATCAAAATGACTCGATACTAATGAACCAGTGCGAACACCTGTATCCACTCGTACACCGTTTCCAAACGGCGCCTCAAACAAGCTCAACACACCAAACGCCGGAATAAAACCACGTGCTGGGTCTTCGGCATTAATTCGAAACTCAATCGCATGGCCTTGTGCTTTAGGTGTTTCTTTAATGGAAAGTTCATGGCCCTGTGCGACACGGATTTGCTCAACCACCAAATCGACTTTTGCCGTTTCTTCAGTAACTGGGTGCTCAACTTGCAAACGGGTATTTACTTCTAAAAATGAAAGTTTTCCATCACGACTCAGTAAATATTCAACCGTTCCCGCACCAACATAATTTGCAGCCTGACAAATGTCTTTTGCCGAGGTTAAAATTTTTTGATAAATCTCATCGCTGATAAACGGCGCTGGTGCTTCTTCGACTAATTTTTGGTTACGGCGTTGCAACGAGCAATCACGTGTGCCAAGTACGACAATGTTACCGTGTTGGTCGGCAATGACTTGGGCTTCTACATGGCGCGGTTTATCTAAATATTGCTCGACAAAACATTCACCACGGCCAAAGGCAGCTTTTGCCTCTCGTACTGCCGACTCATAAAGCTCTTTCACTTCTTCGAGTTTCCACGCAACTTTTAAACCGCGGCCACCACCACCAAATGCGGCTTTAATGGCAATGGGCAAACCAAATTGTTTAGCAAACTCTAAAGCTTCATCGCCATTGTTGAGTGGGTCTTGCGTACCTTGAACTAATGGTGCGCCCACTGAAGCGGCAATTTTACGTGCTTCAATTTTATCGCCCAGTTTTTCAATGGCACTTGGTGATGGACCTACCCATTTTAAGCCTGCATCAATTACAGCTTGGGCAAATTCAGCACGTTCAGACAAAAAGCCATAACCCGGATGAACCATAGTCGCTTTCGATTTTTTTGCAACTTCGATAATGGCTGGAATATTTAAATAGGTTTCACTGGCGGTAGCACCAGCCAAGCCCCATGCTTCATCTGCGAGTTCGACATGCATGCTGCCAATGTCGTCATCTGCATATAACGCGACCGATGAAATGCCCATATCACGGCAAGCATGGATAATACGAACGGCAATTTCACCACGGTTAGCAATCAATAATTTTTCTGTATTCATCATTCATTCTCAAAATCTGTAAATTCGGCAATTTTTTTAAATTTGATGTGGCAACCTGCTGGTATCTGCGCCACCAAATCCCAATGGTGTTTAGCAACAGCGCCAATGACCGGATATCCGCCTGTTAAAGGGTGATCATTCATAAACAAAACTGGTTGGCCGCTCGGTGGAATCTGCAAAGCACCAATGCATGTGCCTTCACTTTCTAGTTCATGGGTAATTTTGCGCGTTAAAGGCTGCTCCCCTGAAAGTCTTAGCCCGACTCGGTTGCTTTCATTGGTCACGAGCCATTCTTGCTGACACAGCAGTTCAATACTGTCTTGTTCGAACCAGTCTGTGCGTGGCCCCATCACAATATCTAGCTCAACCACTTCGCCAGCTTTTGGTAAATCGCTTTTGCCTACTTCATTTACGCTAATGTTGGCTGCCTTCACCTGTCCTTGATAAATCGTATCTCCAAGCTTTAAAGGCTCTGGCCCTAACACCGCCAAGCTGTCAAATGAGGCGCTATTGAGTACAGGTTCAACATCTATGCCACCACGAATAGCCAGATAGTTTCTTAAACCTGCTGTTGGTGGCTGAATTTGAAATTCATCGCCCTCATCCAAATCAATCGGCTGATAACTTGCAAAGTCGGCTGTTTGACCATCTGCAAATTTCACACGAATGTTTGAAATGGCACCTGCAACCGCAATCACGGCTGCATGCTGCATTTTGGCTTTTAAGCCACCGTTTAAAACTTCAATTACGGGTGTGTCGGTTGGATTACCCACAATTCGGTTAGCACTATGCATGGCCGACAGATCCATTGCACCTGCAACCCCAACGCCAATATTGGTCTGGTTTACGCGTCCTTCATCTTGAATGAGCATCTGTAGACTCGGCGCAGTGATCGTAAACAGTGGCGTAGATTGTTTCGGCTCAACCGTACAAGTAATTTGCTGCTGTACATTTACGGTTATTGGACTATGCGAAACATCTTCAAAATGTACGGTCATGCCCGGTAAAAGTAGTGCTGGATTTGTACGCTCTAAATCCCACATTTTTTCCGATGTTGTACCAATAAGCTGCCAGCCACCCGGACTGTCTTTTGGGTAAATACCAGAGTATTTTCCAGCCAAACCCAAAGAACCTGACGGTATTTTCTTACGCGGAACTGTTAAGCGCGGAATATCGGTAAAAGGCCGATCGGGACTGCTCATATAAGCAAAGCCCGGCGCAAAACCAATAAAAGCGACATTCCAAACGCTTTGGTGATGTTTTCTAATCACATCTGCCACAGACAAACCTTGTAACTCTGCAACTTGAGCAAGGTCTTCACCATCGTAACGGATCGGTACAATTACTTCCTGGCCGCTACGCTCAAACGCTGAATCAATTTTGAGGCCCTGAATTGAAGCAACCAGCGTTTTAAAATTGGTTTCGATCTCGTTAAAAAAAACCAAAATTGTTTTTGCAGCAGGGACTAAGTCTTTAATTCCATTCAATTGCGTATTTTGCAATTTATTGTACAACGCCAAAGTTTCTTCTAGGCTCGCAAGCTCAATCAGAAAACAATCGGCGTTTACCGATAAAAAACGCATTTGCTTATCCTTTTTAATTCTTCTTTAGTCCAATCAGCCAATCCAAGCACGGTCAGGAATGTCTGTAATAAACATGTAGCCCGGTGCGTGACTAATGGCAAAAGGAATTTTTGAGTTCATGACTGCCGCTTGAGGCGTTACACCGCAAGCCCAAAACACTGGAATTTCACCTGCTTCAATACGAGAAGCATCACCAAAGTCAGGTTTGTTTACGTCCAAAATCCCTAAGCTTTCAGGGTGCCCAATATGTACAGGCGCACCATGCACACTTGGCATACGCGCGGTAATTTTTACCGCTTCACTAATTTGATGAGATGGAATTGGTCGCATGGAAACCACCATGTTTCCTGAAATACGACCTGCTGGCTGGCACTGAATATTGCTCAAATACATCGGCACATTGGTGTCGTCATGAATATGGCGAACTTCAATACCCGCTTCTTGCAAAGCCGTTTCAAACGAAAAACTGCAACCAATTAAGAAAGTCACCAAATCTGGATGGGCATTATAAATCTCGCTTGCATCGGTCACTTCATCGACCATTTCTCCATCTTTCCAAACGCGATAACGTGGGAAATCGGTGCGGATGTCTGAGTCTGCAGCAAGCTTTGTTGCATAGATGCCTTCTTCGAGCACATCAAGCACTGGGCAGCTTTGCGGGTTACGATGTGCGTAAAGAAGGAAATCGTAAGCCCACTCTTTTGGCACTGAAATCATGTTGACCTGAGTCATGCCCGCAGCCATACCTGCTGTTGGTTTATCAAAACCTGCACGGATTTTTAAACGCGCATCTAAAGCGGCTTCAAGCTGAGCTGGGTCGACTTTAATATCCTTATACATTGTGCTCATCCTTATGCTTTGTTTACAAACGGGCGGATTTCAATATTGTTTTTTACAAGCTCGGCTTTAATGGCTGCCGACATTTCTAACGCACCGTCGGTGTCGCCATGTAGGCAAATGGTGTCGGCTTGAATTGGGGTAAATACACCGTCAATTGACTCAACTCCACCATTTTTAAGCATTGAAACCACACGGCTGGCAACAAATGCTGAGTCATGTAACACCGCACCTTCTAGGCGGCGAGACACCAGTGAACCATCGCTGTTATACGCACGGTCAGCAAATGCTTCAGACACGACTTTTAAACCAGCCGCTCGTGCTTGTTCCACTAAGTTTGATCCAGCCAAAGCCACTAGCACCAATTCAGGGTTATACATTTTAATTGCATCAATCACGGCTGCTGCTTGAGCTTGGTCATGTGCAATGGTGTTGTAGAGCGCGCCATGCGGTTTAACATATTGCACTTTTGAGCCTGCTACCTTTGCCAAACCATCGAGTGCAGAAATTTGGTAAAGTACATCGGCAATCAATTCGTCACGTAACAAATCCATATTACGGCGACCAAAACCAACAAGGTCTGGATAAGACACGTGAGCACCAATGGTCACGCCAAGCTCAACTGCTTTACGAACCGTTTTTAAAATGCCGAGCGGGTCGCCAGCATGGAAGCCACAAGCAATATTGGCACTGGTCACGACAGGTAAAATCTGATCATCATTGCCCATTTTCCATGAGCCAAAGCTCTCACCCAAATCACTATTTAAATCTACAAACATGGCATCATTCCTTTATTACTGAACAAAGTCTGGCTTAAAGCTTCGTCAAATAGTTAAACACTGTCGTAAACGACATATAACCCATCCACCACGTCAACAGACATGTTAATCCACCCAAAATAAGCAACCATTTTGGATAGTTATAATTACCCATTAAATCTTTACGGCACGCGGCAACATACACAAAAATTGTAAGGCCAATTGGCAACACCAATCCGTTAAAACCACCTACGAAAATGAGTAGACCTGCTGGAGTTGCACCCAATAACACATAGAGCAATAAAGCCAATGCGATAAAGGTAATGGTCGTATAGTTGTTTTGTTTTGGTGTTAAGTTCTTTTTAAACACATTAAAGAACGACACTGAAGTATATGCTGCACCAATAGTGCTACTAATACCGGCTGCCCAGAAAATCAAACCAAATAATTTAAAACCAAATGTGCCCGCTGCATATTGGAATGCTTGAGCTGCTGGGTTGGCATCATGGCTGGCTAAATCAATATTTGCACCACTCACCACCACACCTAAGAATGCTAAAAACAGCACATAGCGCATGATGCCGACAACAATAATGCCCTTGGTTGCAGCTTTAGCGACTTCATCAATATTTTCAGGGCCAACAGCACCTTTATCGAGTAACCGGTGTGCGCCTGCATAACAGATATAGCCACCAACCGTACCGCCGACAATGGTCGTAATAATGGCGAAGTCGATCTGGTCTGGAGCAAAGGTTTGATGTACAGCTTGTCCCACAGGAGGCATCACAATCACGGCAACAATAATGATCAGGAGAATTTTAAGCAATCCCAACACGATCATGCTTTTATCCATGGCAAGCGTTGCTTTTCTTGAGGCAAAAATCAAAATGGCTAATGCACCACTTAAAATACCGCCCCACTTTGTGTCTAGGCCAAAAAGCGCATTTAGACCTAAAGCCGCACCTGCAATATTACCAATACTAAAGAAAAAACCACCTAGAATGACCAGAAAAGCCAGTAAGTAACCACTGCCGGGAATTGCTTTATTGGCAATATCCGATGCACGCATTTGAGTGAGTGTGACCACTCGCCAAATATTTTGTTGAACCACATAATCAATCAGAATGGAAACTAAAATGGCAAAGCCAAATGCCGCCCCTAACTTGACTGTAAATACAGCAGTTTGGGTTAAAAATCCGGGCCCCATTGCAGAGGTCGCCATCATAAAGATTGAGGCAACAATGGCCCATTGGCGATCTGATAAAAAAGAAGATTTCAGTAAAGACATATTAATGCGTTCCTCATCCATTTGAGCTTAACAACGCTATTTGCAAGTTGAACCAAGAACACCATTTCTTTCCCAAACGATATTCTTTAATCCTTTTAAATGACAAAGATTCCCTGTTCCCCAATCAACACAATCGGTGATCAAATCTTGTATCTAAAATAAAAACATAGCTAATCCCTACGGACAATAAGACTTTTTACATAAAATAAAAAACTCAAATATATGATTTTAAAACATTTAATATTTATTAAAAAATCAGGATAAGCTTTACTTATCGAGCTACATAAGCTGCTTTTATGGCTTTACACTCAAGCAGCTGTTTGAAGGCTAAAAATTTATCGAGAAAAATAGCTCGAACTTTTTATTTTTGGATTCTTTCATTAAGGCTTTTCATGGCACTTTCCGAGACCTTAACCGCAACCTCTGTCAATTTCTCTTTCAAGGCAACGTCATTCCCGTGAATATAGATCGAGGTGAAATGAAATGTCTTTAACTGAATGGGCGTATTTAATATTTCTAGTCGACCATCAATAATTTCTTTCAACGCCGTTAAGGTCGGCACTACAGCAATGCCTAAGCCCTGTTCGGCTAAACGCAACAGAGTTGCTAATGAATAACTGGTAATTGAAAGTGGTTCATCAACGCCCAGTTCTTTCATTCTTGCTTTCAATTCTTTATAGGGATAGGTAATTTTTGGGTAAGTTAAAATGGTATGAGACATGAGAGCTTTAAAAGACATTTGAGCTACGCACCCTTTAAATGACGGTGAAGCTAAGAAACTCAGTTCAAAATCACACAATGCCTGTTCAATACATTCAAAAGCCAAAGTTGGTCCAAGCAAAAAGGCCATGTCCAAGTCCCCTGTCCGAACACCTTCTTGTAAATTGGGTGTTAGATCGACCACAATTTCCACCGAAACTTTTGGGAACTCTTGTTGAACTTTTTCGATGTATTCAACCAACCACGTATAAACAATTGTTTCGGAAACACCTAAACGTATTGTTCCGGTCAGGTGCTGGTTTTCTGTAAGCTCTGCGACAAGGTCAGTCTCCAAACGCATAAACTTTTCAGCATATTTAAATAATGTGATGCCTTTGTGGGTCAGTTTAAATTTTCGCAAACTTCGGTCTAAAACTTTAAAACCTAGTTCATTTTCAAGAGATGTGATTTTTTGAGATACCGCAGGCTGGGTTGTTTGCAATTTAATTGCAGCCTTATTAAAGCTATTTAAAGTCACAACCCAATAAAATGCTTCAAGATTCTTTAAATTCACGTTTCATCCTGTCTTAAAAAACTCCTTTACTTTTATAGTATGGGAGTTCTTAGCGTGATTAGGCTAGCAATAAATAAATTTTTAACTAAAGTTAGCCATCAAAACTTTTAAATGCTTTAGAAAGCTGACTAATTGTTTTGATCTGTTTTGAATAACGGCGGCATGACCGGCAGGTCAATAAATGCAGCTGTAAACCACTTTGCTCACGTAATAACAATGGTTTATCTTGCTTTTCAGACAACAGTTGAGTGGCTTGTCGACATGTCAGCATGAACAATCCTCCTTCAATAACCATTTATTTTCTAAACATTCCCTTAGTCGGGTACGACTTCGATACATCAACACATTAAAGTTTGAGATAGACAATTCCAACTTGCTACAAATTTCGTTGGAGCTCAGCTCTATCACTTCTCTCAACATAAAAACTTGAGCATATTTGGCAGGTAAATGATTTAAACAAGCTTCAAAAATTATCCAGAAATCTGTCTGCTCCATCATTTCTTCAGGGTTTTGCCATGCTTGAGGTGCTTCATATTTATGCCAATGTCCAGAAGCATCAAACAGTGCATCAATACTCAGTTCACTTTCCTCATCCTTAAATAATTCACTCATTGCGACCAAACGTGACTTTTGCCGAATCACATCAATAATTTTATTTTTTAAAATGGCAAACACCCATGTTTTAAACGCAGCACGTCCTTTAAATGAATCTAAATGTTGGAAAGCACTTGTTAATGCCTCTTGCACCACATCTTCAGCCTGAGGAAGCGAGGAAAGCTGTAAAAAAGCAAATTTTATCATTTGCTGTCTTAAGTCTTGTAAAAAGGCTGGATTATGCAGCTGATCCCCTATTTCTTCATGATCTGATGCTACGGCTGAAGTCATCCTTATACCTCTTTAAAATCATGGGGAACGTGAATTAATCGCAGTCGAATTAACAGTGCTTTTAATTCTTGAATTTGCAGATAAATGTGATATTCAGACAAGTCAGTGAGTACAGATTGAATGAATGTATGAATATCTTGATCAGTTAGCTTTACATTTTGAGTCAACTGTTCAATCACAATAGCAAACAAAGGCGAAAGCTGTTCAATACATACATTGTCTTGTTCATCTCGCCAGACCATAATCGCTCCCAGTATAGGCTCAGCATGTTCTGGAGTCATTAAAGTTGTCCACGTATAAACGGGATATTGATAAACCAATACCCATATCTTGGTGGTTAACTGCCAATCGCAGTTTTCCTGCAAGACTACTTTTTCAATTTCAACAGTATCTAAATACAACTCAAGCCATTCAAACTGCAACAACTCAGCCAACCAAGGATATTCTTGCAATATTGGGTGCTGCTGATCTGTCAAATACTCTCTAAACTCCAGAGAAATATCATTATACAAAGGTGAGCGACACTGGGCTTTTTTAAAAAATTCCGAGAGTAATTGTTGCCACTTTAATTCTGGCAACATCGCACGAGCTACGGGATAAACTAACTCAATAAATGAGCTGACATTATTAAAAAGCAAGTCCCGATAAATTTGCATTCGCTCGGCAGGAAGAGCTTGAGGTAATTCCAAATCAGGATCTCTAATCCAGTCACAAAACTGTTGTTGCATGGTTTGGAAGGATATTTGATTTTCCTTCATAGCCACTCTCCTGTTGTTGAATTATTTTAATTCTGGCTAGTTCCTCTTCTAGCTCTCGCCATGATGGAATATTAAAGTCGCGCTCAAGTAAAGTTGCTTTCACACCACATACTTGATAGGTATATCTCAATAGTTCCCATACGCGATCACAAACTTCTGCGCCATGCGTATCAATTAATAAATTTTTCTGAACTTGTTCATGCCCAGCAATATGTAAATAACGGATTCTCTCTTTTGGCATCTCCCGAATAAATCCAAATGCATCACTGCCATGATTAATACTGTTGACATAGACATTATTTACATCCAGAAGCAAATCACAGTCTGCACATTGAAGAACTTCACGGATAAATTCCGCTTCACTCATTTCAGCATGGGGCATTAAATAAGTAGAAACATTCTCTATGACTAATCTTCTTCCTAAAATATCTTGCACACGTAAAATACGTTCAGCCACATATTTAACAGCCGCTTCGGTCATGGGGATTGGCAACAAATCATATAAATAGCCGCCATCATTTGTATAACTTAAATGTTCAGAATAAATAGAGACATCATATTGTTCTAAAAAGCTTTTTATTTTGCCGATAAATTCAAGATTCAGTGGATGAGGACCGCCAATAGACAATGACAAGCCGTGACAAATTAATGGCGCTTTTTCAGCACACTGTGCGAGTAATTTTGCATGTCGTCCACCAAAACCTAGCCAGTTTTCAGGAGCAACTTCGATAAAGTCCGGACATGTTTTTGCATCTAAAAACGAATCTATAAAATCACGCCTTAAACCAAGCCCTACGCCTGACAAATCCATCATGGTGATTTCTCCTTTTGGAAACGATGCCGACACTTACCAGAAGGCCGACATCATCCATGATCAGATTGTTTACTTAGCGCCGCACTTACCGTCAGCGACTTTTTTATCTGCACCGCACTTGCCGTCCGCTGCTTTTTTGGTTGCTCCACATTTTCCATCAGCTGCTTTTTTATCTGCACCACATTTTGCTTCGGCAGACTTTTCGTGGTTTTTCATTTTGCTAGCACCGCATTTTGCTTCACCGCATTTTCCATCTGCTGCTTTGGTTGCATATGCTTCGGTTGTTGTATGGGTTGCTGCTACCGCCACTTGTGTAGCGCCAGCAACTGTTAGTGCTAATAATGCCGCCACTGAAGTCCTTGAGTTGAGTTTATTCATTTTAGTATTCCTTTAAAGATAAATTCTCGGTTTGTACATTTGTACGTATAGTTAGACGGACCAAATCCTTTTTTATTACACCGTAAATAAAAAAAAATTTATGTAAGAAATACAGTCTTTATCCGACTAATTAATATTCAATCGCATCGGATGTGAAATTATCATGAAGAATTTTATTTATGGTTTATCTCAATATTATCAAAAACTGGGTAAAACTCTACAACATGCAGATGGCATCGCAGCTCTGGCTCTTCGATTGTATCTAGTGCCTATATTTTGGATGGCAGGCACAAATAAATTAATGCACTTCAATGATATTGTAGAATGGTTTGGCAACTCAGATGGAGGTTTAGGACTTCCCTTTCCATATCTAATGGCCCTGCTTGCAACAACAACTGAACTCGCGGGCGCAATACTATTAACATTTGGCCTCTTTACTCGCTTAATTAGTATTCCCCTCATTATTACGATGTTGGTTGCTATATTTACGGTACATCTACCAAATGGATGGCAAGCGATTGCTGATCCAAATGCACCCTTTGCAAACATGCAGGTGTTGGCTTCAGCTGAAAAGTTAGAGAAGGCTCGCCAAATATTACAAACCTACGGCAATTATGACTGGCTCACTTCCAATGGTTCGTTTGTAATATTAAATAATGGAATTGAGTTTGCCACTACGTATTTAGTCATGCTTCTCGCACTGCTTGTTCTTGGAGGCGGCCGTTATTTTAGTTTAGATTATTGGATTAAAAAGAAACTGTCTAATTAATCATTACGTTAAGAACCCTCATGGCGGCAACATTGAGTATCTTTTTCTTATTGTGTGCCATGTTTAGCTCATGACACACAATCAATAGTGAGGCAATTGGGGAGAATTCGAAGCTTGTATGAAATTATCTAACTCTCACAAAAATAATATCTAGATCTCTTTTAGGTACAAACTTGGTTTTGGTCATTTGAAATTGAGTCGGACTTATTTTTTTAACTTGTCCATCCCAACAAAATGAAACTAGTTCATTTTTATCACGCTCAATGGTTAGCTTAAAATTTTCAATAGGCTTTGCCCAATTTGCACCAGTTGTCAAAATATAGCCCAAAGCACTAAACGGCGAATTTTCTGCACTGGCTTTTTTTAAGCCCTGCTTAAATTGCTTATCCATACAAAATTGTCGGCTATCTTCCTCGGGATATAAGGCAACAGAACCACCCACCAAAGGTTTATATTCATGGTGAATTTTAGTCAAACTATTGGCTTTAAAGGTTTGCTTCCAACTATAAATTACTTGAGATGACCAAGGAATCACATCATCTTTTTTAAAATTGACTAAGATTTTCTGTATATTCGGTGTCTTACATTGTTTTAACTTATCTACATAATATTCATAATCATAGTTATTACGCAGCCATGGGTTTAACATATCCTTTTGACTAAAACCACACTGCTTAAACTCATCCGTTGCATCAATGAGTGGCGATTTTTCATCTTTTTGAATAAACGTTCTGACATGCATGTCTGGTTGTATGTTTTTACCATCAACCACAATCTTAAAACTTTTTAAAAGTTCTTCTGTATGGGCAAAATCAGACTCAAAGAAATTATCAATACGCGGTAAGGGAAATAAAATGGTTTCAGTGACCTCTTTATTGCTTAGGTTTTTATAGAGATAATCGACCTTAATTAGTTTTTTACTAATAAATAGATTTTCGCTTTGCATGGCAATCTGCGAATTTTTGAGATATTGAATCCCGCCCGTACCGACATAGCCCGTAGAATCATTGGCTACGCTATAGGTCGATAGTTGAATCAATGCAGCAAAGGTGATTACAAGCTTTTTCATTTTAAAGTGCTCTATGTCATTTTCTAATTATGGAATGTCAATCTAAGGTAAATCATATTATATATTTGAACCACAAAAAAACCGTCTAAAGACGGCTCGTTCATACACTTAAAATCTAATTAATTTTAATGAAAATTTAGTTTCTGCCTTATCATCTTTTTTTGCACACTAATTTTTCCAATAAAATTTGTCAGCCATAAAATGCATTCATCCCGATGTTCAAAATGAGGAATCAAACTTAGATCAATTTTTACATCTCTATCTGCCAAAGGCAAACTCAGGCAATATTCAAAGTCGATAGAGTGATACTTTAATTTTAGATCTTTTTCCTCAGCTTGCTTTTTGATTTCAGCCATAATTCGATTAAGGTTAACAATCAAGTTATTTGAAACTTGGTTATTTTCATAGATACGTTCATATACGTTTTCAGCAACGTCTATGTATTTTATTAGCTCGGCATTTTCATTCATATCATTCACATTCTCTTTTTTTAAAGATTATGAACAGCTAAATGTTTAATTGCGTTACTTAAAACATGCCTTATGTGAAAAATGTATTTTTTATTTACCAATAGATATACTTAACCTTTTGTTATATATGAGAATAAAAGTTACTTTAATATTTGCACACATTTAATGTTTTCTAGATTTAAAGTTAGGCAGCTAAAAAAAGCAGATCTGAATATTTTTAGAGAAAAAAAAACCGCCCCAGAAGGCGGTCGCTGAAGTTAAACCAGCAGTATATAGAAGTGTGGTGGACCGTCACTTCTATATTCTTTTATGAAGGAGTTTTATTGGTTTTAATAAAATCCTCAGATTTAAAATAATTGATAATCATGTCCGCATGCTCTTCTTTTTGAGGAGCTACAGATACAGGAAATGCATCTTTCGACATCTTAAAACCTGGTGGAAGAAATTGTGAAATTGGAGGCAATTTAGGTTTTCCACCTTCTGTGATGCGCTCTATAAAACCCGCTAGCCAAAGAAGGTATTCGCCCTCATTGGTAAATTTCGGCATGACACTCAAGTCAATTTGAACTTTGCATTCACTTAAAGGTTTGGTTAAGTTCTCTTCAAAATCTATATAGTTGAACTTGAGCTTAAACTCAGTTCCCTTGATCGCTTTTCGAATCTGACTAATTAAACAGTTAAGATTCTGAGTAATGTCATCAGTGAATAAGCTATCTTTTTTAATATTTTTATAAACCTTTTCGGCTACAGCTAGATACTTTGGCATTAACCTCTCTCTCCGTACTATTGTTATAAAGTGCTGATCTAAAAATCTTTTATGACTTTGATTATGCTTAAAGAAGCGTAAGTAAAGGTAATCTTATTAATGTTGTCTGTAAGTATTTAAGTGTTTGTGTAATGTGCACCAAAAAAACTCTTAAAAAAATTATGGTTTTGATAACTCATCCGCAAAATGAATGGTTGAATAGAGATAATTAGAAACATTTACTTTCATATTATTTTTTACCACTTGGTAAAATTAATATGCTTTCATCTGCTTATCCCGTCGAATCAAACCCAAAACAGATCTACGCACTCTTATTTCTTCCTCAGAAAAAGGCAAATGTTCTATGAGTTCGTGAATTGGAAGAGAATTATTTTCTATCAAGAAACAGTCTTGTTCTGTTGTCCAATTAGATGTTGTTGATTGAATTTGTTTTAGATAACGTTTCATATTTCCTAGCAGACTTGTTTACATATACAAAAAGCCTGCCTTTAGGCAAGCTTATATTTCAGATTTTGAATTGATCATTATTATAGCAGTCTATAAATGATATGTTCAGTTAATATTGTAGCTGCCCTAACTAAACATTATAAAAAAAGCCCACTTACTGTGGGCTTCTGAATGGTTATTGTGCGGCATTTACCCCAACAATAAACTGACTACAATTAGAACCTTCAGATGCGTTACCTAATTGCTTTTCAGAGAATTTGAATTTAGATGCAACCGACTCATAATCTTGTTTAAGGCTTTGACCTGTGAGCTCACCTAGCTCTTTTACTTGTTCAGGTTTCAAGATCCCATGTTCAACCGCTTGGTTTACCATTACACATGCTGTGGTCATGGCGTCATAACGTGCAGCAGTTTTAGAGTAGCCTAGAGCGCCGATTACTCCACCAACAATTAAGCCAATAATTACCGCTAAAGTTACGTGCATTTTATTCATTTTTTAAATACCTAAAAATCTAACTAAAAGAGGAACACTTCAAAAGATTGTGCTCAAGTCCAATTAGAATAGTCGTATTTACATGTTATAAAAAGTTAGAATCTGTCACAGTTATTGATAGATAAAGATATTCCTAAACCATCAAGGTAAAAAAGCATTTGTTAGGAATACAAATCCGACAGAGAAAAAAGCATTATCCTGATGAGAAATTTGATTGCCATAACTTGCATCTAACTGAACAAAGTCTTTATAGACCATGTATCTAAATCCTGTTTGGTAAAAGGCGTCATTTCGGTCATTACCATATACTTCGGCAGTGAGCGTTAATGGATGAATAAGTTGTGTTTCGGTTCCAATGCCCCACGTGGTCTGGTTTTTATGCGTGGTATTTTCACGTAACCAACCGAGGTTGGCATGGATTAAAAATTTATCATCGAAAGTAGAAACACTTAATGGAACGTTAACAGTCCAATCTTTGTTTGAAGAATCTTTAGTATTCATTTGAGTTCCAAAAGAAAAACCAACTCCCCAATCATTGGTTTCTAAAGGCTTTAATAAGGTTTTACCTTGTAAGGTTGCATAGCTGACGTGCTCAGTATCATCGTTTACTCTTCCCAGCCCTACAGCAAATTCAAAATTACCACCAAAATTACAGGCAGGCATTGCCCAATATTCTTTGTTGTCAGGATTATGCTGCATCCATGTTTCGAGTTGGCATGTTTTTGGTGAAACAAGAGCTGCGTCGTCAACAACCATAGGTCGTCCACAATGGCTAGCGTTAGATAAAGCCAATAAACAGAAACCTGAAATAAGTGAGCGTTTCTTTAAAGTAAATACCACTGGCATCACTCCCATAAGTTATGGAGCATATGCGAGTACTACAACCCGTCATGATTAAATCATGGGCTAATAATAGAAATGAAAAGATGAAAATAAAAAACCTCTTCTTGCATCCACAAAAAGAGGTCTGTAAGGACTTCAGTGGATACTTAGACTATTACCGATCGACTATCGTCACTCGAACAAGTACTCACATTGAAGCTCCTAAAAATTAGTTGGGCGGATTCTAAAATTACCTTAGTTAAATATCAAGTTAAAATTTCGTGACAAGCTAAACCTTGGATCGTCTCTTGACTGCAAATAGTAAGGCTCTTTTATCGTTAAAATTTAATTTATAAAACGAGTATTTGATTGGAAATAAATGACCGAAATGCATATGGGTAAAACAAGCAATCATCCTTCTTGTCTTTTCTCAAAAGACCACCATTTTTTGTTATAACGGACTCTATTTTGAGCTCCAATCTCTAGTCTGTTTCCATAAGAGTTATATATTTTTACTACATTATTATCATGGTCTAACTCCGCAAGCAGGTCGCAGGTATCTTTACTTTTTATATCAATGACTTTAATCATTATTGATTTCATCATTACTCCTTTTTTACTTATCATTCAGATCCATCTAGTCTAGCCTGACGAGTTTCCGTTAATTCTGCATGGAGTTTATTATATTCTTCACGTGTGATATGGCCAGTCACTAATAACGTGCGTAATGTGCCATAAAGAAAGCCAATATCATAACCCAAAGCGTAATTACTAACTTTATCTTCTTTAGATGAATTTCTAATACCGTCAATACCTTGACTTAACCAATCTAATGCATCTTGTGTAGAGTATTTCATAATTCATGGATCTATATTAACAAGGCTAAATATTAATAATCATCTATCTAATAAAGCAAATATAATTATTTAAAAAATCTCTACTTATACAAGTATATAATTGTCCATTGAATACTTGTTGTATTAATTTCCCTATCACTCTCATCACTGCAATCCTATCAAAAAATACTCAAGCAGCCGCTCTCTTTCATCTGGTTTGTTTGGGTCTAAAAGCTGAACCATTGCCCCATCAATCACAAACAAAAACATGTGGGCATCGGGTTTTAAAGCATTTGCATTGGTGGTTAAAAGCAACTTATAAATTTCATTAATCAGCCAGTTCCGATATTCAACTACTGTCTGATAGGCCTTTGGATGTGTTTTCGCAATTTCAAAAATAGCCTTAAATGGCAAATGATAAAGCCCATCTAAGTCGGCATGTAAAAAGTAAATTTTGCGCAGTTTTTCGACTAGAGTTAATTCTTTTTGAATATAGATAATCGAAATGGCCTCTTGTTTAAGGCCATCTTTTTGAAAGGTTAAGCTCATTTCAATAAGGCGTTCTTTTGAGTGAAAGTAATTATAAAACGTGGCTTTGGTAGTATTTGCCGACTCAATAATTCGGTCTACACCGACATTGTGAAAACCGTATTGATTAAAAAGATATCTTGCTGAGTGAAGTACGCTTAAAGCACGAAATGGTAGGTCTGAATGTGGCATAGTTTTACCGTTATAAAAAATTATTGTTGTATATAAATGAGATATAAAAACCGCTGCCGTTTTTTGGGAGAAAAAAGGCATAGCAAAGCCCATAAAGACTGTGCTTGGCACATCTCAAGTTTTATTGTTGATTAAGTTTTTAGACAAAATGATTTAAAGTCTGAAAAGCCTAATAGCCATCAAACTGCTTTAAAATTTTAAGTTGTGTCGTTATAGCTTTTGGCAAAGGTTGCCAAGAAATAATGGATGTGCAAAGCCAGCTCCTTTGTAATTGGAGTTCTGCCAGACATTATAAATTATGGTGGCAGAACGGAAGTGGGTTCGCAGACTGGTCACACAACCAGCACACCCGAGGGTGTCCCACTCCCGTCCTACCGCAACGGGAGGGAACGAGATGGCCGCACAAAATTATTCCTCAGAGAAATAATCCTGATACGGGTGTGAATCGGTCTGCGACAACCGACTGGCAATGTAGGCCAGCAGGCAAAGAATAGTATTCAACCCTCTTTCAGTCAAGCACGCAAAATGACATTTGCTTTAAAATAGATCATTAAAAAGTAAGGGTAAATAATTAAAATTTATTGTTAAATTGGGGTTTATAAAACGCCTATCAATCAAAGCTCTATCGATGTCTTAAAAGATACAACTTGCAAAAAATCATCTATGATAATATTTTAGAGTAATTACTCTAAAATGAGATCTAATAATGAAAACTATAAGAATTGGTTCATATAACTGGATGCAAGCTACAAATGGTCAGCTCAGTTTCAAAGAGAAAATTAAGTTAATTCAAAAAATTATGCTGCCGAGTATTATGGCCTCTATAAAAATAAATTACTTTCGGTTCAAAACTTCCCATGATTTTGATATGGATCAGATCGTAATACCAGATACTCAAATGGTTAAAGTCGTGCTTGATGAACTAGAGGCTAAAGCAAATATATCTATCTACAATCATTCATGGCGCACCTACTTTTGGGGAGCTGCCTTAGGCAATATACAAAAACAGCAATTTGACCATGAATCACTTTTAGTAGCCTCACTTTTTCATGATATTGGCTTAACTGAGCAACATATTCATAGTAAAGGTTGTAATTGTTTTACCTACGAGAGTGCCAAACAATTTGAGCTAAAGGCTAAAGAACATAGCTTTGATGAGAAGAAAAGTGAAGTTATTAGAGATGCTATCTGCTTACATATGAATGGTTATATAGATCATTCTGACCCAGCAGAAATTACGCTATTACAGCAAGGTGCATCATGCGATGTGATTGGTGACGGTCTATATAAACTCCCCGTCTCTTTTAGAAATAAAATTTTAGGAAAATATCCTAGAAAACAATTTAATAAAGCATTTATCGAGCTTATTGATTTAGAAAATAAGAATGTACCAAATTCTCGAACTAGCTTATTAAGTAGTCTTGGTTTACCGCTCATGATTAAGTCAAATTTATATGAAGAGTAGAAATATTAATATTTATAAAGTGCCTACACCAAATATTGAAACACCTGAAGTTGGATTCTTTGGTAGAAATGAGTTGCCGCCCATTTCTACAGCACGGGTAACAGAAGAACAAATACAGAAATTTTTTGATTATTTAGAGTTAATACCAGAAGTTACTCAATTTGATTAATTAAAAACTCACTGTAAGGCAGAACTCTTATATTTGGAGTTCTTCTTTCATAATCGAATATGTCGTTTTTAGCGAAACCCATATTGTTTCGCTCTTAAAACAACAATGAATGTAATAAATAACAATATTAAAAGTACTTGAGGGAAAGAACTCACCCCGACATTACTCAGTAAGAAGCCACCAATAATTCCCCCGCCAGCAATAGCGATATTCCAAACAGTCACTAACATTGATTGAGCAATATCAGCCATATTGGTTGTAGTCTTCGCTAATGCAGTTTGAAACAATGTCGCAGCACCACCAAACGCAATACCCCAAATTCCGATTGCCACATAAACGATAACCGCATAATTCCCCATCACCGCAAGTAAAAGAGCAGAAAAGCCAAATAATATGATGCTAGTGAGTGTTAATAGGCGTGAATGTTGGTCAATCAACACACCTGTAATGAAGATGCTGAATAATGATAAACAGCCGAATATCAGTAAAATAATGTCCGTATTTTTAGATAAATCAGCAATTGATAAAAACGGAGCGATATAGGTATATAGAAGATTATGCGCAAGCACAAAGCTTAAAACAGTAAATAATATAGGTCTGACACCGGGTAAAATAAATACCTGTTTTAAAGATATGTGTTTACCAGTAGCCTGCCCTTCAAAGTCAGGTAGTGTGAGACTTCCCCACACCACTAAAATAATCGCAAAAATACTCATAACACCAAAAGCCATTCGCCAACCGAACAATTGACCAAGGTAAGTACCTGCTGGCACACCTAGAGACAAAGCCAATGGTGTTCCTAACATTGCTATTGCTATCGCACGCCCTTTTAAGTGTTCTGGTGCCATTCGCGTTGCATAACCAGCTAGCAAGGCCCAAAGTAACCCTGCTGAAACACCGGCCAAAAATCGGGCAACCATTGTTAAAAGATAACTGGTAGATAGCGTTGTAATTAGATTTGTGAAAGCAAAACCCGCTAGAGCAATTAATAACAAGGGTTTACGACGAATACTTTGGGTAGCATTCGTTAATGGAATGGCTGTTAATAAAGACCCAATCGCATATATCGTGATTGTTTGTCCTGCTAAGGGTTCAGATATATTTAAACCCAAAGCTAATTGAGGTAATAACCCCGCAGGTAACGCTTCTGTCAAGATCGTAACAAAGGCTGCCATAGCGAGGATGAGTAAAGAAACGATAGGCAATCGATCATTTGAATGCGAGCTGCTCATTCGACTACTCCTATCGCTTTATAAACTGCATCGCGTAGGTCTGTAACAAACTTTCCAGACATGCCTTCATAAAGTGTGTTTGTAAATGCGATGACACTCAGATTATGTTTTTTATCGACAAACCATGAATGACCGTAAGCGCCTCCCCAACGCCATGTTCCCTCTGATTCTGGTGATAGTGCTTGCTGAGCGTTTCTTAATACTGAAAATCCGAGACCAAAACCAAAGCCCGGCGCATTAGGTAACTCATAACCACCCGTTTGATCTTTTGCCATTTCATCAATTAATTCAGTGGGTAAAAATAATGAATCATCCTGACGAAGAGCTTCTAATAAGCTAAAAAAATCCTCAACGGTTCCAGCCATTCCTGCGCCACCTGAGAAAAATGCTTGCGAATTAAAAATACGGCGTGGACTAAAACTAATTCCAACACATCCTTCAAATGGTGAAACAACCTCTTCTTCTAATAAAATATGAGGTTCAGGACTATCACTCACATAAACAGTTGCTACATGTTGGTTATCTGGTACAACAAAACCAGTATTGTTCATTTTCAATCGATCAGTGACTAACTCTCTAACCGCTTGATCTAAAGGCTTGCCATATACTTTTTCGATTAATGCGCCTAATACATCTGTTGCTAAAGAATATCCCCATCCTTTCCCTGGTTCATAGAGTAAAGGTACGGTAGCAATTCGACGTACGTTCTCTTCCAAACTAATATTGGATGAATCCATGCCATCAGATACATCTGCCTGTGAATATGCACCATAGATATCTGGTTCAAGAAAACGATAATTTAAACCTGCCGTATGACTGAGTAGTTGGCGTAAAGTAATCGGTACAAACTTTCCATTTTCTAATTTAGGCTGAAAAAATGGTAATTGATGATGAATGAATTCATCTAAGTTCAGTTTATTTTGAGCAACTAAAACTAAAGCAGCGGTTGAAACAATAACCTTACTCACTGAAGCTAAACGGAAGACTATATCCGTTGTCATTGATATTGATCGCTCTCGATCAGATAACCCCAATGCTTCACGATGTATCACTTTCCCATGTTGAGCCACAATAACCGTAGCACCTACTAACTGGTTATTATCTATCGCTTTTTGAACAACATTTTGAACGAGGCTTAAAGAGGTCGATGGTACGGTGTTATTTGATACGGACTCTTTAGAAATCATAGTAAAAACTTCTTTTCATATTCGAGATTTATATACTAGGAAGTCTCCTATTAAAGAAAAAGTCGGTTATAGTTCCTTGTTATACGGAAGTTTTGTTCCGTAATAAGGAGAAAAGAATGGATAGCCTGAATGGATTTACCGTATTCGTTAAAATCGCTGAGACTGGAAGTATTGTGGCGGCAGGACGTTCATTAGGAATTTCAGCTTCTGCTGTTGGTAAGAGCTTGATTCGCCTTGAAGAAAAGATTGGTGTACGACTTTTTCATCGTAATACACGTAGTATTAATCTGACTGCTGAAGGAATATTATTTTTAGAACGTAGTCGACGCATACTGGCTGAAATTGAAGCAGCAGAAATGGAGTTATCGCAAGCAATCAAGTCTCCACAAGGACGATTACGTGTGAGTTTGCCTTTAGTAAGTTCACTCGTATTACCTATACTTGGTGACTTTATGCAGGAATATCCAGAAATAGAATTAGATCTTGATTTTACAGACCGATTGGTAGATGTGATTGAAGAAGGATTTGATGCTGTTGTTCGGACAGGTATTCCAACAGATTCACGTTTAAAAGCCTCAAAACTGGGGACTTTTAGACAATTACTTGTCGCCTCTCCTGCCTATTTACTTCAACGTGGAACGCCCACTGTACCTGCTGATTTATTAAAACACTCTTGTTTACATTATCGATTTTCTCATAGCGGCAAGCTTGAGAAATGGCCCCTAAAAACAACTGAAAATGAACTGGACTTACAACTGCCGATATCGATGATTTGTAATAATATTGAGACACGAGTTTGCTTTGCACTTAAAGGTCGAGGAATTGCTTGCTTGCCTGACTTTTCTATCAAAGAATTATTGAATACTAATCAATTAGTTCAAGTATTACCGGAGTTTGTGGATAGAACAGGCATATTTAATATTCTCTGGCCAGCAAGTAAACATCCCTCTCCAAAAGTTCGAGCATTTGTTAATTTCTTGTCTCAACATATGTTTGAAAAATAAAGAATGTGATGTGCTAGATAAAGAGCTATTTATCAAAACTAATGATGACTTATTTTCATTAAAGTAAACACCAGCTTATTAAACGCTTACAACATATTGATCTAGATTTTTTAATGCAAAATTAATGACCCGAGAAAGCTCTTCTTGCGAATATCCATCTCTTGCTTGAACAGATAATCCATGTAGAACGAGCGCGTAATATTGCCCTAAGGTTTTAGGGTCAGCCTCTGCCACCAATTGACCGTCTGATTTTGCCTGAACAAATCGATCAACCAGACTCTGCCCCCGTGCAATACGTTGTGCTTTCATCCAGTCTAAAACAGCTTGGTTTTCTTCGCCTAACACACTCGCTGCGGACACAACCATGCACCCATACGAGTGATTGGCTTGCGTGTAAAGCGCTAGTGCATCTTTAAATAATTGGTTGATTACATCTTTAATATTTTTTTGCTTTAAAGCATTTAACGCAAAGTTACCTTCATTTTTTTCGTAGTGATTTACGGCCTCTCTAAACAAAGCCTCTTTTGAGCCAAATGCTTTATAAATTCGAGCTGAGGCAATCCCTAAAGCTTCAACTAAATCTGACATTGATGTGCCTTCATAGCCATGAAGCCAGAAAAAATCTCTCGCTTTTACGAGGGCTTCTTCTCGATCAAACTCTCTTGGTCTGCCAGCCATAATGACCCTTCATCAAACTTAGTACGTCTTTTCATTATTATTCGAAAAAAATATTTTCACAAATAAATCAATGAGATTTATTCAAAATAGTCCCGTTTTGTTTTGATTTTTAAATAAAAAGTTGTTTTTATCCAAAATTCAGCCTATTGTTTGTCGATCAACAACTAATTAAGGTTTATTATGAAAACCATCAAAGGCCCTAGTATTCATCTTGCTCAATTTAGCGATGATGTTTTCCCTTTTAACCGTCTAGAAGATATTGCTGCTTGGGTAGCAAACCAAGGCTTTGAAGCGGTACAACTTCCTGCTTGGGATAAGCGTTTATTTGATGTCAATTTTGCAGCAGAAAGCCAAGATTATTGCGATGAAATATTAGGTACTTTAAACAATCATGGCTTAAAAGTTAGTGAGTTAACGACTCATATTTTTGGGCAGTTAATGGCTGTGCACCCTGCTTATGACTCAATGTGCGATAACTTTGCCCCATCTCATTTGCATGGCAATTCAGCGGCTTGAACCGAGTGGGCAAAACAGCAAATGCTCGCTTCAATTCAAGCATCTGCCCGCTTAGGACTTAAAGACATGGGAACATTTTCAGGTTCTTTGGCATGGCCTTATGTATTTCCATTTCCTCAAAGACCGTCAGGACTCATCGAAACGGCGTTTGATGAATTAGCGTGTCGTTGGCTTCCTATTTTGAATGCTTGTGATGAACAAGACGTCAACCTTTGCTATGAAATTCACCCCGGTGAAGATTTGCATGACGGCATTACATTTGAAATGTTTTTAGAGCGTACTCATAACCACCCACGTTGCAATATTCTTTTTGACCCAAGCCATTTTGTTTTGCAGCAACTGAACTATGTGGAATATATCGATATCTATAAAGATTTCATTCGCATGTTTCATGTTAAAGATGCCGAATTTAATCCAACAGGCCGCCAAGGGATGTACAGCGGCTATCAAAGCTGGGGAAATCGAGCGGCTCGATTCCGCTCTACGGGTGATGGTCAAGTTGACTTTAAAGCGATTTTTTCCAAGTTAGCACATTACGACTACGAAGGCTGGGCAACGTTGGAGTGGGAATGCTGCCTTAAAAATAAAGATGATGGCGCACGCGAAGGCGCAGAGTTTATTAAGCAAAATATTATTCATGTCACCGATAAAGTGTTTGATGACTTTGCTGCTGCCCCTGTGAATCAGACTCAAATTAATCAGTTATTAGGTATTTAAGGAATCGTAAAAGATCAACATGAAAACTCACCTATTCAATGAAAACTCGTATAACGAATTCCAACATCATTACACTCACATCGAAAGTAAAAAATTACACTACGTCACCTTAGGGGAAGGTCCAGCTGTATTGCTTATTCCCGGTTGGCCGCAGACATGGTACGCGTGGCACAAAGTCATGATCGAACTAGCGAAACAGGGTTATCAAGCAATCGCAGTTGATTTACCCGGAACAGGAAATTCAGCTCCACTGGATGGAAGTTACGATACGGGGCGTATCGCTAAAATTTTATCAATGCTGATGACTGAACTTGAGTATCCAACTTATTCGGTTGTTGGTCATGACATTGGTATGTGGGTTGCCTATGCGCTTGCATCTGACTTTCCTGAGTCAGTGACTCGTCTTGCGGTAACAGAAGCAGTGATTCCCGGTTTAGCGCCCGCACCTCCTATTTTTGTTGAGCCGAGTGAAAATATCTTTCTTTGGCACTTCATGTTTAACCAGACCTTAGATTTACCCGAAGCCTTAATCGCGGGCCGTGAAGATACTTATTTAAATTATATGTTTGATAAATGGTCGTGGCACAAAGATAAAGTGGCGATTGAAACTTATATTGAAGCCTATAAAATTCCGGGTCGATTAACGGCAGGTTTTAATTATTACCGTTCTATTCCAGAGACCATACGTCAAAATAAAATCAGAGAAACTAAAAGCTTAGACATGCCAGTTTTAGCCATAGGCGCTGAACATGCCACAGATAATGCACCTTATGAAACCATGAAAAAGGTTTCACCGCATTTAACCAGTACAATTGTAAAAGACTGCGGTCATTTCATTATGGAAGAACAGTCAGAAAAATTTAGTTCACTCATTTTAGATTTTTTACAGCAGGAAAAAAGCGATGCCTCTACTTGCTGAAATTGAAAGCTGGCTTAAGTCCAGACCAACCGCACAAGCCGTAAACTCGTTGCAAGAGCTAAGGGAACAAGTAAATAAAGACATTATTGATCAGCAAGGCATTCAACATGATGCAAGCTACCAACAAAGTTTTCATGTTGCTGTTTCAGATGATATGGAAATTGAGGTTCGTGTTTATGTTCCATATTCACTAGAAAACGCTGAGCAACGGCCCGCTTTAGTTTTTGCTCATGGTGGAGGCTGGTGCCTTGGAAGTTTAGACGCATGGGACCGCTCGTGTCGGTTATTAGCAGAATCCACTCAACAAGTTGTATTTTCTGTGGACTATCGATTGGCTCCAGAGTTTAAGTTCCCAACACCTTTAAATGATTTTTTTACGGCATTCCGCTATATCAGTGAGAATGCTTCACTGTTTGGAATTGATCCAAACTATATTGCTGTAGGTGGAGATAGTGCCGGCGCAAACATAGCTGCGGCCACATGTCTCATGGCAAAACAACATCCAGAAATTAAGGTGAGCCATCAACTTCTTTTCTACCCAGCCTTAGATGCCACCATGAGTAGCAATTCTTATAACCAATACGCCGAAGGTTATGGTTTGGACTCATCCACAATGGTTTATTGCTGGGATCAATATTTGCCGCATGAAAGTGAAAAACAGAATGAACTTGTAAGCCCGTTACTTGCTCAGTCTTTAGAGGGGCTACCGGATGCAACCATTTTTATTTGTGAATATGATCCCGTTCGTGAGGATGGTGAAAGATATGCTCAAAAATTGAGAGATGCCGGTATTAAGGTGAACTTTCATTTGTTAGACGGAATGATTCACGGCGCGATTCACATGCTGGCAATCAGTCCCGAGAAAATAAAATCTATCTATAGCAAAATTCGTATGTAGATATATTTGTTTCCAACATTCAAACATATTGCTTAGTTGGCCACTCTTTAAAATTGTTTAATTACATATCTAGAGTGGCCCAATTAAATTTTAACTATGGATGTCGGTTACAGTGAATCCTTATTGAAATAGCCCTTTTGCTTATTTATTTAAATGTGGTAATTGTTTAAGAAAATCTTTTAAAGGCATCGGACATCCCCATAAATAGCCTTGAAACTCCGTGCAGCCATTGTTTTTAAAAGCGTTAAACTATTCCAACTCGATCGATTTATTTATAGTAGTAATTGTTTTCACTGGAAGTGCATCAAATAAGGTTGAAAAATAACTCATTTTAGACCAAGTATGAACATTACCAATAATATACAAACGACTCTTAGCTCGTGTCACAGCAACATTTAATAAATTTGGAGTTGAAGAGGCCCACGCTCTAGCCCCTTCTCCTATACGTTCTTTTGCTGTTCCTAACACAAGAAATACGATATCAGCCTCTTTGCCCTGAAAAGTATGCACAGTACCACATTCAACACCTATTAACCCTTCATCTTTAATACGCTCTTTACATGCTTGAATAACTTTTCTAAAAGGTGAAATTACATATATTTTCTTTTTCGAATTATCAACTGAAGCTTTGCGTCTCTCTTCAAGCTTTCTTAAAGAGTAAATCATTACATCTAGTTCTTCAGAATTAACAGGGTGTGTAAAATCTATTGAGTCCACATTGAACCATGTACTGGCTCCTATGTCATAGGCCATATCTACAGCTTTAGGATTTCCTGCACTATCGACACGTCCCTGAACCATTTGACCAGCATAAGCAATGCTATTTGCAATAGAAAACATAGGGTCATCACAACGACGATGCGTTCTTAATGGCATGCCAGTCCAGATTCTCGATTGGTCATCACCACTACCATCATCGATCCATGAACCCAATGGTGTTATTCGGTCAGCAAGGGTTTGTACAGATTCAAATACTGGGGACCAAGATAAATCCACATCATGTTGTTTGCGTAAGATCTCAACTACGCTATCTGGTAATGTAAAGACAGGTTCAACCTGTAAAGGATCACCAATTAAAATAGCTCTTTTGCTTCGCCAAATTGCACCTGCTGCCGATTGAGGAGTAGCTTGACCCGCTTCATCAATTAATAACCAACCTAGACTATCTTGTCCCAAGCCAGCAAAAAGCCGACTAAATGAAGCCAAAGTTGTTGAGACAACAGGAACAACAAAAAATAAGCTGTCCCAAATCAATGGACGATCCTCATAGGACAACCCTTTAGCATTCCCTGATAACATTTGCCCAACCATTCTTAAATTACTTAAAAATCGTTTGGCATTAGATAAAATCGTTAGTTTATGTAGTTCTATTGATTTAATAAAAATATGGGCCCGAGTATCATCTATAATTTCCGATGTATTTACTGAAGCTCGATGCAACTCTTCAAACGTTAATTTCCAGAAATCAGGGCCAATCAGATGTTTTACACCTAAAGTTTGTATTGCCTGAAGATCATGACTCAATCTCTCGTATTCTTGTCTTATCTTAATGAGTTCATCATTTAACTCTAATAGCTCTTGTTCGCAGATTTTTATCGTTTGATTTCTTAAAGTCTTCTCATAAATTAGATTTTCATACTGTGAAGTGGTTTCTTGCAATGATAAAGTCACCTCATTAATCCGCTTATCATAGATTTCCATGCGGTGAGTCCGATAACCAAATAGTGCAAATAAACGATCCCATAATCGAGGTCCATGTGAAATATGGATTTGCTCTAATATCTGTTGTTTAGACTGCATTAAGATAGACTGATCTTGTAGTTCACTTTGTATTTGATGAAATACATTTTGATGTTCATTTAATTTTTTATTCTTGAGCGTAATCGTTTGCGTTAAGTTTTCTTTCGTCTCCCTACATTCTAAAATCGCCAGTGACGCACGCTCTGCTTTCATTAAAATTGAACGCTTTTGCTCCATTAGTTCAATTAATTCAAGAAGTTCATTCTTTGCTTTATGCCACTCTTGTCGATAAATAGCGGTACGAGGAATAGCATCTTCCAGTATTTGTTTCATCGATACAAATGAATCTTTACTATCCTCATCATCACTCTCAGTAACATGATCTTCTTTAAAAAATGCACGAGCAAAAGATCTACGGTTAGTACTATTACCTAGAGCGGCAGCAATTATCCCCCATGTAGGAATTATTGCTTGATTTTCATCTAGTACTTTTTGACTATCAAATACCCCCTTTATGACCTCGGGAAAATATAAAGAGTTTGATGTGTACTTCTCATCTAATTTACCAAGTGCAGGTAGCTCCTGTGAAATATTTTTTACAGCATTATTATTGTTGCTACTCACAACTATTGAAGTATCACGTACCAACTCCTCTACAATTGGAGAAAACATTCTACCCATGAGTTGAATAGGCTTTTTAAATATAGCATCAGGTGTAGAAAGTGCCGAGATCCGCTTAGCTCTATCAGTAATAACGGTTGCAATAACATCACATAGTAAAGTTGTTTTTCCTGTACCTGGCGGCCCATTTACACCAATAATCCCGTCTTGATTACCCAGTAAATTTCCAATATGAGCAACAACTGCTTGTTGAGCTAGCACTAAAGGTTTATCTGGTGAAGCGGGCCAACGGGTAATAGGTAAATGAGCAGCGCAGACAAGCTTCCCCATAACTTCATGATTTTTTAAAATATCTATTCTTTCATGATGAGTGATGGAGGGTCCAAGATATCTTGTTAAGGCTTGTCCAAATGCGTGATTAGACTTGCTCTTTTTCAGCATTTGATCAAGATCATCTAAATAAAATGAATTAAGGTAATTAACCTCTTGCTCGACATTCTCTATTATTTTTTTTCTTGGCAATTGTTTAGTGACAACTACAAACCGCCAATCTAATCCGACTTGGTCATCTTGATCAAAAATAGATCTAACCAATTCGCTCTCGCCTTCTAGGTCCTTCCAAGAACATCGATATTCATGTTTTAACTGAGATAAGCGATGGCAACGCTGAGCAAACTCCTCTTTTGCTCGAGCAAGTCTTGCATTCAGATCAGTAAGAGGTTCTCCCCGACTTAAAGCTTGAGTCCCATATACGTAACTGGCAGGCATATAACTATCCTCACTTAAACGACCATTTTCGTTTACAGTAAAAGATGCTAACCAACCAGTGCCAGAAATTCGTTCACGTTCTTTATCACTTAGCTCTTGCCTTACAATCTTTCGTAAAACAAGTCGAGTAAGGTCTTCTTGATCAGCAACACCAATATAAACGGTATGCATATACATATGTTTTGATGTTGGTTGATACTCCGCCTTATCCCAAGGTAATTGCTCACCAACCCTTAAAGTTATTATCTTTGTAAATTTATTACTATCTTTTGCTGTTGGAGCCGAAGGGATCGTGAAAATTTCTAAATCGCGCCAAAATGAAAGAATTTGGCTAACTTCAGTACAACTATGATTAATTTTCTTATTATTCATGTAAATTCTCAGTAAACACTTATTTCCCAATTTAACAGCATGGTAGCATTCGTGGTCGACAAGCAAATTAATTCAGCTCTGGAAAAACCCGCGTTGAGTTTGTGCTGTCCATCAATGCGTTGTAAAAAGACTTGGATATTTAAAAGTGTATTTGAAAATTGAAAATACACAGCACGGTGTAGGGAAAGAAAACCCAAACACTCTAAAATCCGATATATGTTATTAAGCATTTTTATTTTAAAACTCAGTCATCATCGACTTCATTCTATAAAAAATAGACAGATTTGTCTATTTTAAAAAAATATTCATAAGCAACTAATTAATAAAATTTTATTTTAAAAAACAATACTCAATTAAAAAACTTACTGATATGATTTATATCAAGAACAGTCGTGATTTAAATATCTAGTAAAAATTAAAAATGATCTTGGCAACAACAATTCTGTTATTTACTGAGGTTTCGAATTTTGCTTTAGATGCAAACAAATGTAAATTCACAAAGTTAAAAATTAGAGTCACTAAAAATGATCAGTTGGAACTTGAATAGTTTAAAAAGTCCAGACCTGATAGGAATGGGTCTTATGAATTCCACAAAACCTAAATTTCTAAGCATTCAACTTAGCCATACAAAATATATCTAATTACGTTTAAAAACACTTACCTACATATAGGTGTTTACCACATTTTAACTTAGGTAAAAATTTGTTGAATTTATAAACGATACATTAAGTTAATTCAAATCATTCAGATGTGGTAATTGCTTCAGAAAATCATTTAATGGCATTGGACAGCCCCATAAATAGCCTTGAAACTCCGTGCAGCCATTGTTTTTAAAAGCGCTAAACTGTTCAGCAGTTTCAATCCCTTCTACTAACACTTGAAGGTTCAAATCTAGTCCAATTTTAATAATACCCGTGACTAATTTATTACTCCGTTTATCATCCAAAGCTGCTTGCACAAAGCTACGATCAATCTTGATTTGTCTAATGGGCATTTTTTGTAAATAGCTTAAAGATGAATACCCCGTACCAAAATCATCAAGAGAAAGCTGAATTCCATGTTTAGACAAGAAATGCATTTTTTCGATGACGCTCACACAATTATTTAAAGCAATACTTTCGGTTATTTCTAATATGAGTTGAGCTGGATTAACTTCATATTTTTGAACCATGGCAATCACGGTCTGCTCAAAGTTTGGTTGCATGAAATGATCAGCACTAATATTAATAGAAAGTGTGAGATCTTTCGTCGCTTCTTTTTCACTCCAATCTTGTAATACTTTAATCCCCTGAACCAATACCCATTCCCCAATTTCAGGTATTAAATCAAAAGTTTCAGCAGCCGGAATAAAATCTTTTGTAGGAATGTATCCCAACACTGGATGATGCCAGCGCAACAAGACTTCTGCCCCGATAATTTTTTCAGAAGAATTCATTTGCGGTTGATAAAAAAGTTCAAATTGTTCTTTGGCCAGTGCTAAGCGTAAGTCTTGCACCATGGTATTTTCTGTTTGTATCTCTAATTGCATGGCATAAATTGAAATACAAATCATGAGGGTAGCAACACATGTCGCGATCCACCCGCCATGATCACGAATATTTTCTGATAAAGGTATTGCACTATCGAGCGTAAAAGAACTTCCACTAAAAAATATAAAGCACGCGATCGATAAGATAATTAAAACGATTTGTAAAAAGCTCGGATCTCGGCGGTAATTTAAATATCCTAATATGGCTCCAGCGGGTAAAAACAAATGAGCTACCCGAGGACGATCCAATGTGGCTACATCAAAAATTAGGCAAAAAACCACAGGAAAAGCCAAAAGAACAATTTGTGATAGAAGAATACCAGCTGAAATTCGACGTATATAAATTAAAAAAAGACTAAATATAGATACTAGTGTAAAAAACACATCCATATAAACAATCAGCCACATTTGTGCAAATGCGAAATATATGGTCCAAAACAAGCAAAAAATAATGCAAATAAAAATATTTGCTTTAGCAGCAATTGTAAGTTGTTGGTCCTTTATAGCACGGTAGTTTTTCTTGTGTTTTTTTAAGTAAGACAAAGCAATCATAAAATCAACCGTAAAATATTTCTTGATGGTTCCCCCATATTGATTATTCATTATCCAATCCAGGATTCAATCAATAAAATTTAATGTCTTACACCTTTGTTATTTATATTATTATTTTTAGATTAGGTGTTTTTTCACTATTGCTAGCAAAGTCCGTTTGTTTAATAAATGTGGTTAAAAAACATCACTTTTCAATGGCCTCTATAATTTAAAGTATAGCCATACAACAATACACGTCTCTACTAGGCTGACACAAGGCTTGGATGCCAAAAGCCAGCTCCCCTTCAACTCTTTTTTTCACGTCATCAAAATGGCTGACTTATCTTTTTTAGTCCTATAAAGAAACCTGTTTCAAGCACTACGATTCATCCATTAGTTCAACCAGCTTCTTACAATATATAGTTTCCATTATTGATATTAATAACAATTATCATTACTATTTAAGAATATCTTAAATGTTTGTTTAATCGTGCTACTCATTACCAATTTGTGGGCTCCTCTGCTATGAACCTGAATGTAGATAAACAAGTATGGTTTAGCCAAATTTACCGTTCTCAGCAAAGCACGCTCTTGTCATGGTTTAAACATAAACTTCAGCATCATCATCAATCTGAAGACCTGAGTCAGGAAGTGTTTTATCGTGCTTTAAAAAGTGAATATAGTTTTAAACAAATTAAAGAGCCTCAAGCATGGCTGATGGGAATCGCCAAGCATGTGATTATTGATTATTGGCGTCGTCAACATATTGAAAATCTCTATCTCGATGCCCTACAAAACCTTCCACAAGAATATTATCCCTCTGCTGAGCATGAAGTTTATATTCAAGAAACCTTGTATCAGGTTCATTTAATATTAGAAAAACTCCCCACCCGAACGGCTCAAGTGTTTTTGATGTCTCAGCTAGACGGCATGACTTATCGAGAAATTAGTGAAAAAATGAATATTTCTGAGGCCACTGTAAAAAGAGATATGAAACAAGCTTTTTTGGCTTGCATAGACCTCTATCATTAAACCCGTTAAACGCGCTTAAAATTTCTACCCTATGTCAGATATTACGAAAATCCCTCATCATGTTTTAGATGCAGCCGCAGATTGGTTGGTCCTTTTGCATTCAGGGGAAATGACAGCGTTACAGCAGCAACAGTTTGAGCAATGGAAAGCTGAAAAAAAAGAACATCAATTAGCACTCCAGCAAATGGAAAAGTTTAGCCACGGTTTAACAAACCTTGCAGGTAACTTCCCTTCCGAAGCTTTAGTCCAGTCTAATCAAAAATTTAATCTCGCTGCAAAACGCAATCTGCTGTTAAGCCTTTCAGGCTTAGTCATCGTTGGCTTGTCTGCCTATTGCATCCCTTGGGAAAAATGGCAATCTGACTATCACACCAAAGTGGGCGAAATTAAAAAAGTATCGTTAAAAGATGGTTCACAACTCATTATGGCAAGTAATTGCTATGTCGATATAAATTTCACGCAAGAGACACGTCAGATAAAACTAATTGATGGGGAAATCTATATTGAGACTGCCAAGGATACTCAACATCGGCCGTTTATTGTCGAAACAAAAAATGGTTCAGTAGAAGCCTTAGGAACTCAATTTTCAGTGAGACAAGAAAATAGCGAACAAACAAAAGTTAAGGTTTATAAGCATGCAGTAGCCATTGAGCCAGAGAACTCCTCTAAACGGCAGATTCTAAAACAAGGCCAGCGTGCTTTTTTTGATGAAAAATATATTTCAAAATCGCTTCCACTCGATAATGATCAACCTTACTGGACCCAACAACTTTTGGTCGTAGATCAATGGCCACTCCAAAAAGTGTTGGATGAACTATTCCGCTATAAAAAGGGAACCTATAGCATCGATCCGGAATTGAAAAATATAAAAATTTCGGGTGTATTTTCGCTCAAAAATCCTGAGCAAAGCTTAGAAACTTTGGCCTATAGCCATCAACTTGAACTGACCTATTACAGTCCTTATCTGTTAAATATTAAAAAAAGATAAAAAAACATGACCCTTTTTTTGATCTGGTTCGACTTATAGAGAAATACACTCCACTGTCGAGAAGACCACATGAAGGATTATCAAGCAAAAAGTAAACTGGCTTTGGCTATACGTGCAGTGCTGTGGAGTACGCCCTTGGTGGTCACGGCGCTTACCACAACTTCTGCTTACGCTGCGCAAACTTATCGTATTTCAATTAATCAAAGCACACTTGATCAGGCCATTAAGCAGCTAGCGATTCAAACGGGTACAACCATTAGCTACGATAATGCCAGCCTTTCAAAAACAAAAAGCAAAGCGCTTAAAGGGAATTACGCCGTTGACGATGCCTTAAACCTTTTATTGCAAAGTCATCCATTTGAAGCTGTTAAAGTCAACAATGGCGGCTATAGCATTCGAGTGAAGTCTTCTCCCGCTCCGATTGAACCCAAAGTCTTTCAGTTGGAAACCATTAAAACCAAAGCAAATAACAATAATGAATTTGATACAGCGGGTGGTGAAACGGGCACAGCTCATTTAGCAACGATTCATATCAATGCTGATCATGGCGAAAACCTAACAACCGAAGGTTCTGGTTTATATACGGCGAAAGCGACCACCGCTTCTAATGGCTTAGCTTTAAGTTTAAAAGAAACGCCTCAACTGGTCAGTGTAATCACCAATCAACAAATGAAAGATCAGAACCTGACACAATTAACCGATGTTGTAAGTCAGGCAGCAGGCCTCTCAATTAAACAAGGCGGAAATATTGGTAGTGATAATTCCCCTATTTACGCTCGCGGTAAAGAAGTGGATAGTTATTTACTCGATGGCGTGAAGCTCATGAGTTCATATTCAAGTATTTTCCAAAGTCAGGACATGGCTTTATTTGACCGTGTAGAGGTTGTGCGAGGTGCAAATGGCTTAATGACAGGTGCCGGAAGTGCAAGCGCAAGTATCAATCTGGTCCGCAAAAAACCATTACAGGACTTTAAAGCTTCGGTGAGTGCTGACATCGGTTCTTGGGATTCTTACCGTACCGATATTGATGTATCTACACCACTTAATGAGTCAGGAAGTCTTCGTGGTCGTACCCTGTTTGCCTACCAAAAATCAGACTCTTACATCGACCGTTACAACGAAGAACGCAAAGTGGCTTATGCAGTAGTAGAAGCCGATTTAAGTGACCAAACCAAAGCAAGTTTAGGTGCTAGCTATCAACAAATTGACATGACTGGCGTTGCTAGAGGTGGCTTACCTAGCTTTTATACCGACGGGAGTTTAATCGACTGGTCACGTTCAGATTCAGCGGCAGCGAGTTGGACGGGTTCTGACCGTTCTACTACATCTTACTTTGCAGATATTGAACACAAGTTGAATGACTACTGGAAATTAAAAGGTGTAGTGTCTAGAACCATTACCGATTCTGACGAAATTGTAGGCTATACCTACTCAAGTGAAGGAATTGATAAAGCCACTGGTAGCGGGGCGATGTTATATGCAACCCGTTGGGATTATCGTCCTACTCAAGACTTGTTCAATTTAACCTTAAACGGATCATTTGATTTGTTTAATCAAACTCATGATGTAGTACTCGGCACAACCTACACAAAAAGTAAAAATAAACGCCCCACCTATTCTGGCTGGAATAATGGAATGACATGGGACGGCACTCTAAAAAATATTTTTACGTGGGATGGTAGTACACCTAACCGCCCCGAAACAAAAATAGATGGCTGGTACAGTGGAGATGATCGTAGCCAATCTATTTTTGGTGCTGTTCGTCTTAAAGCAACCGACAATCTTGCAGTCATTTTAGGTACGCGTATTGAAGACTGGGAACGTGTAACAGCCAACCATTCAGATGCTAACAATAAGACCACCTACACAACACAAAAAGAAAGCGGCAAAGTCATTCCTTATGTCGGTGTTACCTATGATTTCACAGACAACTGGACTGCGTATGCAAGCTACACCAACATTTTTTCACCACAAGATAAGAAGGCCCCTACAGGCGAATATATAGAACCGTTAATAGGTAATAGTACCGAGTTGGGCATTAAGGGTGAGTTTTTTGATAATCAGTTAAATGTCGGAGCTGCTATTTATCAAACTAAAGAGGACAATACAGCGATTGCATTGACCGATGTATTTGCTCCAGATGGTTCTCAAGCATATCGAACAGAATCTGGCACAAAAAGCCGCGGCTTTGAAATCGAGGCGACAGGTAAGTTAACTGATTTATGGCAAGTTTCCACAAGCTTTAGCCGTAATATATCAAAAGATAGCCAAGACAATCGATTAAATACCGGTGTGCCAAATAACACAGCCAAACTATTTACCACCTATACCCTGCCTTATCTTGATGAAGCCCTTACTATTGGTGGCGGTGTTCGTTGGCAAAGTGAGATTTACGAAAAAAATGCAGTCTCTGCAACGGGTCGATTTACTCAAGAAAGTTACGCTTTGGTCGACTTAATGGCACGTTATAAAGTGAACAATAATCTTATGCTCAACTTCAACCTTAATAATTTATTTAATGAGAAATACCATTTAGCCACTACAAATAGCTATTACGGCGCTCCAACTAATTTTCGAGTGGGTGTGAAATATGAGTGGTAAATAAATTAGTCGACTTTTAAAAACCTTACTTCAGAGGCAAATAATGTTCTTCTGAAGTAAGGTTAAATCTACTTAATAAACTGGACTAGAATATTTTCGACTAAGCTCAGGCTATAATATTAGACATGCTCTATTATTTTATTTAATTCTCATATGAAGAATACGTTTTCTGACAACAATCAAATTAGACAAGTGTCTAGTTTCTCTGAACTTATAAGTACAAAGTTTCAAGGAGAGGCAAATGCGATGTGTTGGCATAGAAATTTGGTTGGTGACTTTAAAGAAATTGTGAATAAACTTCATTTAAAAGGAAATATTACAGAAGTTACTGTTGAAGACCTTTTAGCGTTACAGCTTTCAGAACAAGGCAATCTGGCAAGGAAAACTATTTTAGAAGACATACAGCAATTATCTGATTTCGGTGCATCACCCGTACTGAATTTACTTAAATATTATGAACGCGATGACGAGCTAGATTTCATTTCAACAGACGTATATTCATTTCATGTCGATCGCTCCCCTATTGAAACCGATACATTCTTATGTACCTATCACGGCGCCGCGAGCGATATTGTGCCTAATGATCAGGTTGAACAAAAAGTTTTAATCCCAGAAATTAGAGAAAAACTCAAAGAATTACATGAAGGCTCAGATGCTGAATTTGAAGCCTTCTTGGCAGAGTATTTTTTTGATTTGCATTATCAGCCTAAACCTAACGCCCAACCTGTAAATTTAGGCAAGGGACATTTGTGGCGTTTGGCAGTAGATCATCCTACACAACAGGTTTTGCCGTGTGTTCATAGAGCGCCTGTTGAAAAGGATGGTGAATATCGATTGCTGTTGATTTGTTAAGTGTTTCAGTGGTTAATTAGTTTTTATGGAGTAATGTGTTGCCACTCCCATGAATGGAATGGCTTGAAGTCACTTTATATCAACAATACTTGTTTAAAGATTCATCACCTATCACCAAAAAGAGCAATCCCTAGACCTACCAGCATGACCACTGTTCTGACCAGTTTAATCATAGAAACTGGGCGTTCAGTCGCTCCCATCAACCCAAAATGATCAATTAATAATGACGAGATAATTTGCCCAGCAATTGCCAGCCCCAGCAATGCAGACAACCCAATTCTAGGCGCAAGGACGACATAACTAAGTAGTGCGCAAGAACCTAGAACTCCGCCTAAAAGACTCCACCATGGCTGAGCAGGAATAGCGATCAGCGAAGGAGCGATTCCACCTCGCACCAGAGAGTAAATCCCAAGACATACCGCACCAGCTGTAAACGAAAATAACGCCGCAACAACAGAATCCCCGCCTATGCCTTTAGCCAGTTGGCCATTCAACGTGGTCTGTAGAGTAATCCCTAATCCCGCAGCAAAGGCCATGAGGTAATAGATAACATTCATCGTGTTTGCCCCCCTTTCATCTGGTTTATTCAAGGGGCAAAAACGTTTCGGCGAAAATGTCTGGAACATAACCAGCCGCAGCAAAAAGATGCTGGCGAGATTCATCAATCGCTGCACGAAGTCGCTCACTGTCCACACCCAACACTTTACCGTCACGTTTAACGATTCGTCCGCCAATCATCACTGTATCAATATTGCTGCGCTCAGCTGCATGAACCACCGTGCCAAACGCGTTACCAGACGGATAAAGGTTAATATCGTCTGTTCGAATCAATATCAGGTCAGCCTGTTTTCCAAGGGTTAGACTGCCAATTTTTTCTTGTAAACCTGCACAAGTTGCACCATCAAGCGTCGCAGCTTTTAGAAGATTTTGAGCCTGAAGGGTTACTGGCGAATGTGCTGAACCACAACATTTGTTCTGATGCATTCCCATGACACGTTGTAAATAAAACGCTACGCGCATTTCCATAAACATATCGCCACTGTAAGACGTTTCATTATCAACACTCAAACCGGGTCTAATGCCGTGACGTAGAGCCGATTGCATGGCAAACATACCGTCTTCGATGCCATAGTGGGCATCTGATCGTGGGCATACGTTTACTCGTACTCCAGCCTCGCGCAAAATTTCCCATCCAACATCTGGCAGCGAGGTGCAATGGTTAAAGATATTATCTGGTCCTAGCAGACCTTGCTGATGCAGACCCTCTAGTGCAGCAGCCATTTCACCACCAAAAAATTCAGTAATGATTGGCAGCCCCAATCTGCGTGCCTCAGCCCATAGTTCAGGTTCTAGCTGAGCCATAGCAGCCAGTGATACCAAACTGCTTTCGCTGTTTTTAAAATATTTTTTTTGTAGGCGTTCAAGATTGCTAGGCCAGTTCGCTCTATCCCAGTCTCCTGAGACTGATGCACCAGAAGCGTGTACAGCTCGAATACCAGCATCTAGTAAAGCTTCAACAGCCGCATCAGAGTGAGCGGCACTACGACTATTGTGCGAGTTATCAATCACTGTGGTGATACCCGCATCTATACAGCCTAGAGCTGTAAGCAAATTACCGATGTACATATCTGCTGGACGATAGTACTTGGCAAAAGAATAGTGCGTCGCGTTGCAATAGTCTTCTAACGTTTCAGCATTCGGATTAATCCATCGCAGTTGCCCTTCCCATGAATGTCGATGAGTATCGACCATACCCGGCATCGCGATCATATTGGATGCATCAATAATAGCTGCACCTTCGGCTTCTAAATTTTCACCCACGGCGGTAATCTTGCCGCCCTCAATCAGAATATCTCCGCGAACCATGTTCCCAATCACGCTATCCATGCTTAGGATCGTCGCCCCACGAATCAGCGTTCTATTTGGTGAAGACTCAGTCAGCTGCACTATGTTTCTGTTGTAATCAGTCATCATTATTCCAACTTCTCAAATGTATGCTGAAAATCTATCTGAAGTGATAATGCTGAAAAAGCTGGTTAAACTGTTTTTATTATTCAGCGGAAGCGAATAATCTAAGAGTGTGAGTACAGTATTGGGACAAAGGTATGAGATTGGATCGTATTCAGGCAATGCAGATTTTTGTTCGGGTAGCAGAAGCTGAAAGCTTTATCCATGCAGCAGAGGCACTTTCCCTACCAGCCTCAACAGTCACTAGTACAATTAAAAATCTTGAAAAGTATTTACAAGTGCGTCTGTTAAACAGAACAACAAGACGGGTTAGCCTGACGCCAGAGGGAGCAGAATATCTGACCCAGTGCCGAGAAATACTCGACCTGATTGAACATACAGAATCTAACCTGACCAATGCCATCAAACAGCCACAAGGTCGATTACGAGTTGATATGCCTGCGGGCATCGCTCATTCGGTGATCATGCCGAACCTGCAAGAGTTTCAACAACGTTATCCAGATATTTACCTCATGATAGGTGTCAGCGATAGACAAGTAGATCTTATTAAGGAAGGCGTAGACTGTGTGATTCGGATGGGGAATCTAGAAAACTCCACCCTTGTTGCCCGCCCTCTTGGTGAGTTCCGTTGGGTCACATGCGCATCGTCAGCATATTTAAAAGAAAACGGAATTCCACAAACTCCCGATGATTTAGCACATCACCGAGCTATTCATTATTTTTCAGGGAACAACAGACATGCAGGTGAAATGCGCTTTCTACGGAATGGAGAGAAAAAAACTGTACAAATGAATGGTACTGTTGCCGTTAATGAAACTGAGCTTTATATAAAAATGTGCCTTGAAGGATACGGACTTGCTCAACTTGCTGAAAGACTTGTGTCAAAGCACCTCAAAGAAAAAAGACTCATCGCGGTGTTACAAGGCTGGTGCCCACCACCTGTTGCCGTGACTTTACTTTATCCGCATCAACGTTTTCTTTCACCGGCAGTAAGGGTATTTTCTGACTGGATGGCCGAGCTTATTAGCAATAATCAAACTAACTCACTTTAAAAGATTATTTTTAAGACTTTGTAAGTGCACTAACGCACTCAATAAAATATATAAGATAAATTTGTATACTCAGCAAAGCGAAAATAAGAAAAAAATATGATTTAAAGTAGTTGACCCTCACGTAACGTAAGCCCCTAGCATAAAACACACCTAAGGAAGAAGGAGCTAAAAAGATGCTGTTAAAAGTTGGTGAATTGGCTAAGCAGACAGGACTTACTGTCCGTGCTCTTCATCACTATGACGATATCGGTTTACTTCAGCCTTCGGTCCGTTCCGATGCTGGTTATCGACTATACACCCGTAAAGACATTACTCGTTTGCATCAGATTCAAGCATTACGAGGACTGGGAATGTCGTTAGCTGAAATCTATACGGTTCTTGAAGACCCCGATCTTGCTCTTTTACCCATTATTGATCAGCAGATTCAAGCAATTGATCAAAGACTGACTGAGCAAAAGAAATTGCGAAATCAGCTCAGCAAACTTAAATCTCAGATCATGAATGGTGAAGAGCTTGATTTGGAAGATTGGTTAAAAACACTGGAGCTTATAGCAATGTATGAGAAATACTTTACAAAAGAAGAGCTTGAAAAACTCACTTTCTTACAAGCAGGCAGTAAAAGTCACCAAGAATGGCAAGAGTTAACTCAAGCAGCAAATGCACTATTTAATGCTGGCGAACCATTTAACTCTGAAGTAGCTCAAGACTTAGCCCGAAAGTGGATGAAAACTCTTGAGCACAATACACGAGCTAACCCTGAATGGCTTGTTAAATTAAATACCATCAATTCAGCCGAGCCCGAATTTCAGGAAAAATTAGGAGTAACGCCAGAAGTTGTTGAGTTTTTACTTAAAGCTTTTTCTGAGAGTAAACTGAGTATTTTTGCCCGTTATTTATCTGACGATGAATTTGATTTTCTAAAAGAAAATTACATTCGTGAGATGAAAAAATGGCCTCAATTATTGGTCGATGTTGAAAAATTGATAGATGCAGAGGTCACACCAGATAGTGATGGAGCAAAGCGTTTGGCACAACAATGGCTCACTATGCTACAAGGCTATGCTGGTAAAGAAGTGGCTACCCAAGAAAAAATCCGTACAGCAATGCGAAATGAACCAAGTCTTGCTGAGGGCACTTGGCTCAAACCAGTTACCCTACAATTTTTAGAAAAAGCAGTAGCAGTATTAATGCGTAGTGCTTAGTTCTATCAAGTTAAATCGCTTTTTTATAAGAAGAGTAGTTTAAACTAAACGATATCAAAACAGCTGGCTACACCATAATTTGGTGTAGCTTTTAAAAAAATATCCTATTTATTCCTAAAATAATTTTTACTTTATTTTTAAATTAAGTAATTAATATAAATCATTATTTTATTTTCTATTGTTAATATATGACATTCACACGGACCCAATCTTCATATTTGGTTGCCTGAACATTGGTACTTGATGTAATTGCCCCATGAATAGGAATATTTTCTTTCATTCCTGTTGCGATTCTTGAATGTATTTTATCTGCTGACCCTCCCCAAATTTGAGTATGGCCAGCATCTTGATACAGTACATATGCAACAGATGCTGTGCTGGCAGCAGATTTAAGTTCAAAGTTATTGTCTGAAGTTACCGCCAATTGATACGGCGTATTTTGGCTACATTGGACAGATACATCCGTTCTTGCACCAGCAACTGGCTGAGAGCGAACAACTGAACCAAAATCTAAATTTCCTTGTGTGGAAACTTCACACGTTTCTACAATAGTTAAACTGACCTTCAATGATGTAGATATATTTCCAGCATCTGCACTATTTATTAGCAGCATTCCCATAAGAGAAAATAAGGCGTATCTAATGACTTTCATTTCTTCTCCTTATATTTTCGTTCTAATATCTATTGATCTTTATATTGTTATTTCTCTGTTCTGGTTAAAGAAACAGCTTCAGGATCTTTTAGTTATAAAACTTAATATTGCACACTGTCAATAAATACTAAACGCATGATTTGCATGTTATTTTCTTAATTTGTGATGCATTACGCGCAATCTTAGTAATTTAAAAATTAGTTGATGTTTTATTTCCTTTCAGTACACATTTTGACATCATTTATTACAGCATAAGACTGCTTACTCACTGCGTACTTTTAAAACTCTTCATAATTTATAATTTAATCATCAACTCTTGAGGATAAGATTTGATAATTCTGTCTATTATCGCAATTGCATAAATAAATCGATCAAAATAATATTGCTGTCAATAGAATATAACTTCACATATTGTTTAGCTTATAGATTCAATATTAAGAAAATTGTGAAGTTAAATTTAAAATGAATAATTTTGGCCATTAAAACTATCTATTTTTAATTCGAGAAACCATTGATATGAAAAAATATTTATTCTTACTTTTACTTAGCTTTTATTCGATTCATTCATTTGCTTCAGACAAATTACATGGCAGTGTTTGGAAAACAATTGATGATGCAACCAATCAACCTAGAGCACTGGTAAGATTTAGCGAAGATAAAAATGGTAACCTCTATGCAAACATCGAAAAAATACTTGTTCCGAGTGAAGCCAATAAATGTACGATGTGTGAGGGCCCCTTTAAAAACAAATCTTTAATTGGTTTGACCATCGTCAAAAACTTAAAAAGTTCAGGTCAAAATAAATATGCCAATGGATCTATTTTAGACCCACAGTCAGGCAAGACATATCGCTTTAGTGCAACAATATCACCAGATGGTGCAAAACTTATCGCTCGTGGATACATTGGTATCTCTGCAATTGGTCGAAATCAAACGTGGTATCGAATTAAATAAGCTTCGAGGTCTTTAAAAGACTTCATTTATAAATTGCATGGTTTTTTTGAAGTGATCATTTCTCTCAAGAACCATGTAATTTTCATTAAACACCCCTCAAAAAACAATCCAACACCCTTTCCCTCTGGTCCGCCCCATCTGAACTTAAAAGCTCAATAATTGCCCCTTCAATCATATATAAAAATAGTTTGGCATCTTGAAAGGAAGCATCGGTTTTTAGGTTTATAAGCTGGCTATAGATTTCATTGATTATCCACGTCCGGTATTTAATTGCAACTTGATAGGCTTTTGGATAGGTCAGTTTCGTTTCAAAAATTGCTTTAAATAGTAAATAGTACAGTCCTTCTAAATCTGTATGTAAGAAATAGAGCTTCTTAATCTTATCAACCACATTGGTGTTGCAGTCATACTCAGCAATTGAAACCACTTTTTCTTTTAAACGTTCTTTTTGCACAATCAGACAGATTTCAACAAACCGCTCTTTCGAGTGAAAGTAGTTATAAAAAGTCGCTTTGGGAATTTCACACTCTTTCACGATTCGATCGATTCCAACAACATGAAATCCGCGATGATGAAATAAATCAATCGACTTATTGATGACTTGTATGGCACGTGTTGGAAGAACTAACTTTGGCATAGTTTTACCGTTATAAAAATTATTGTTGTTTCTAAATGAGATACTTTTTTGGGAGAAAAAAAGGCACAGCAAAGTCGTAAAGACTATGCGTAGCACATCTCAAGTTTGTTATTGCTAAGTTTTAAGTAAAAATGACTTAAAGCCTGAAAACCTTAGGGTGATTAAGCTGCTTTAATTTTTTAAGCTGTGTCGTTATAGCTTTTGGCATCGAGAGCCAAGAAATAATGGATGTGCAAAGCCAACTCCTTTTTATTGGGAGTTCTGCCAGACATTTAAATTATGGTGGCAGAACGAAAGAGGGTTGACGAACTGGTCACACGAGGCCAGCACACCCGAAGGTGTCCCCCTTCCGTCCTGAACTGCACCCCATAAGTTAGACTCTTTAAACTTATAAGGTGTGTCCTATGCCAGTTCCAAAGCATTCAAAAGAGTTAAAACTAAAAGTAATTCAGGCTTATTTAGATGGGAGTAAAGGCTATAAAATTCTTTCCAAAGAGTTTAATGTAGATCTCCAAACCATCCGGTTATGGATTGAAAACTATAAAGCACATGGTACTGATGGGCTTAATGTTAAAATTAAAAAGACTTATTATTCTCCAGAATTTAAAATCAATGCGATACAAATGCTTCTTGATAAGATACCCGTAAGAGAAGTAAGAAGACGATTAAATCTGAGCGGGACGTCAATTTTAAGAAGATGGTTAGCTCAGTATCATAAAGAAGGGATTGCTGGTTTTAATACTAAACGGACTTATACCAATATGACTAGGCAAGATAAAATCAAAGTAGTTAAGCCAATCAGAGATGATAAAGACAAGTCTCAACAAGAACTCATTGATGAGGTTACAGCTTTGCGCGCAGAGGTCGCTTTCTTAAAAAAGCTAAAAGCCTTAAAACTGAAGCAGCGTACTTAAGTTCAATTTCTACCGCAGACAGTGTTCAGGTTGTTTCAGAATTAAGGCATATCTATCCATTGAAACTATTACTCGGTATCGCGAAGATAGCCCGTAGTACTTATTTCTACCACATGAAAGCTCTACGCTCCAATGATAAATATACTGAGCTAAAACAAAATATTAAGTCGATATATCACAAGCACAAAGGATGTTACGGCTATCGTAGAATTACTCTTGCTTTGAAAAGTGCAGGAATAATGATTAACCATAAATGCGTATATCGCCTCATGAAAACTATGGGACTCAAATCAAGGATCAGAGCACTAAAATATCGCTCATATAAAAGTGGTTGTGTCGGGATGGTGGCTGATAACATTTTACAACGGCAATTTAAAGCAAATCGGCCAAATCAGAAATGGGCAACTGATGTAACGGAATTTAATGTGAATGGTGAAAAACTTTACCTATCCCCAATTATAGATTTATTTAATGGGGAAATTATTACGTTCCGAATCCAACGCAAACTCAATTATGAGTTAGTAAAAGAGATGCTCATTCATGCTTTGGCTAAACTTAAGCGACATGAAAAACCAATTCTCCATTCCGATCAAGGATGGCAATATCAAATGGCCCATTACCAGCAGCAATTAAAGCAACATGGTTTAATTCAGAGTATGTCTCGTAAGGGAAATTGTTTGGATAATGCTGTAATAGAAAGCTTCTTTGGAATATTAAAATCGGAATGCTTTCATGGTGAAAAATTTCAATCAATTGATGAATTAGAGAAAACTGTAAAAGAGTACATTCATTATTATAATCATGAGAGAATCAAGGTGAAGCTACAAGGTTTATCCCCTGTACAATATAGAAATCAGTTTTTAAAAACTGCTTAATTAACTGTCCAACTTTATGGGGTCAGATCATCCTACCGCTACGAGAGGGAGACGAAGAGCTGCACAAAACTATCCCTCAGAAGGAATAATTCTGATACTCGTGTGAAAACGGTTCGTCAAAACCGACTGGCAATGTGGCCAGCAGGCAAAGGATAGTGTTCAACCCTTTTGCAGTCAAGCACACAAAATGACATTTGTTTTAAAATAGATCATTAAAAAGTAAGGATAAATAATGAGTGGATTATTGTTAAATTGGGGTTTATAAAGCAGGCATAAATTAAGCAGCCAAGTGCAGATAAGTCTTGAGCTGAATATACACAGATGTTGTGTATAGTGCCGATTTGAACCAAGAAAATAATTTATTCTTAAATTTATTTTTTCATAGGTAGTAGTAAAACAGGGTCTTCAACATCATAACCAGTTTCTTCTGGAACCCCCAGATATTTAACGACAACTAACCTCTTATTTTGTTTAGGCACTCTATAATTTTGGGAAATTTTTATTGCTTTGGTGTAATGAACTGCAATATGGGTCTTACTTTGCAAAGACGGCGATTTTACAACATATTCAGTTTTATATTGTGTCATCTTTTCTGAAGGATCAAACCAAGCTGATATTTGATTTTGATGACTTTTTAATCTTTGAATTTTTATAGTCTTACTATTACTTACGATCAAAGGGGTTAAATTCTTTTTAATTTTTTTTATAGCCTTATTAAATCCACTACTATCTTGATCATAATCAATTTTATGGGTTTTTGGATTGATATATAGAGATCGAACTTCAATAAGTTTATCGGGTGATTTACTATTTAACAGATAATAATATAATTGTGGTAGACGTCCTCGACCATCTTCATAATGTCTTAATACATAAAGTTTCTTGTCTTTTTCCTGATAACCCAATACTTCAATTTTTTGTCCACCACCCACTGTCGCATAAGTATGTGCGGATAACGTAAAAATAGCACTAAAACTTAGAATTTTTAGAAACTTCATTAGCTGATATCCTTATGATTTTTTAGATGGAAAATTAATTAACGAACATAGAGTGGATCTTCTTCAACAAAAAACACTTCACCTGATGAAGGTAAAATCCATTGATAAGTTCCTTCTATTTTCTGCATTTTTTCTTTAAAAATATTATATATCGCTACAAGATCATGTTTTTCATCATACTCCCCCATATAGCCAAGCGCCTTTTCTTCATGAAAATCTCTAAACATTTTATGCATTTTTACTGCTCTTAGTTCCATATCTGTTCTCCTTTTTATTACCGCTACGATTAATTATGATCTTTTTTTATTTCCAATACTAAAAAATATGTACCAAAATATATCTTATAAAAATATCAACCCAATACTTATTGGAGTTTAATATTTATCAAACCTAAACTTTTCCATATCGTATGGTATGTCTAGCTTCACACTCCATTGACTTGATTCTTCACTCATTATAACTGCATCAACTTCAAAAGCATCTGTCTCACTAAAACCTTTTATTTTTAAAAAATTAACAAAACTAGAAGAGTTTATTTTATTGAGATACCCTACTCTTAAAGTATCTATATATACTGCGATTTTATTTGTTTCTTTTTCAAGGCATATTACAGCATTTTTAAAGACCTTTACTCTACCACCATTTTGGTTACCGACTAAAGTTATCAATTCTTCTTGGTATAAAGTTACAATTACTTCATGTTCAAAAAGATTTTTATTCTCTGTAAATATTTTTCCAGCTATTTTAAGAGTACTTTCGGGTAGCTCTAGATTAACTTTTGAAAAAAGTTTAAACAAAATATAAGCAAAAAGAAAAAGAATGAAAATTATTATAATAAAAGACATATTAAAAACATCCTTCTTAATTTTATAAATTGGCAAAAAGAATAGTTATTCTTTCCACCAACCAATATTTTAAGAAAAAACATAATTTACTATATTATTATTTTTTCTCATTTTTATCATTTTGATTTAATTTCTCTATATCATTTTGATCAGGAGTTTTAGGTTCAAACTCTTTACCATCTTGTTGTTGCTGTTGTTGCTCTTTTGATTTGTCTTGATCGCTTTTAACTTGGTCCTGAGACATTAGAGTCTCTCCTATTTAATAGTGTGTAGATGATTATCTAACACTTAGTTAACATAGTCCTTTTATCTTTATATAGATACAACACAAGTGTATCTGAATGTGATACCACTGTTTATTATCAATAATAATATTTATATTAATACCCCTACAGAATAAACATTTTAAATCTCCATTTTTATTTTAAATTTTATTAGCTTTGATTTTACACCTTAAATACAAATTTAACCTATAAAAAACAATACCAAAATCCCTTTATACTATTGAATATAGGTATGGGTATTACAGTTTCATTAACCACCATCTATAAAATAAATTTAAAATATCTATTGATTCTTGTCTCATATTTAAATTTTACTTTTTAAATCAACAAATAAGATATTTAAAAAAATTATTTCGATATTAAAATATATAAAGGAACATATCTCTACATACCACTCCTATAACTACCGCAATGTAACTCAGTTAAAGGTATACGATTAAGCCTCACTACTCTTATTAAGAAGTTTAAAATGTCTGACTTCAAAGACTTTTCAAAAAAAGCAACTCAGGATCAAAATGATTCCACGCCAAAACCAAATGAGGATAAAGTTGAAAAACCAACCCAGCCACCTGAATCAGGCAATTCTTTACCAAGTAAAAACAGTGAAGAACTAAATAAATAAAAATATAAAACTTAATTAATATAAAGAAGTCCAATATTTTTGGATTTCTTTTATATTAATTTTTCATAAACAATTTATTTTTTAAATTACTTTCCAATCAAGTCTTTTCCAAATTTACCATCCAATTAATTTTTATATTATATTTCTCAACCACTCACACTCTATTTCTTTATCGGCATTTTTTGGGCGAGATAATTTAAAATTATATCTTTTTCTATCGATTGATCTCCCATATAAATACCTACAATCTAAAACAAATGATTTTCTTTAGATTACAGGATAAAAGAATAGATTTATAAATAATTATGTATTGATAAATTTCAAAGATTAAATCTAAAAAAATATTTAAATTTCATTTTAATGAATAGGATACTTCAAATGATTTAATAAGAAAAAAGTCCACCCTATTTTAATAATAAAAACTTTCAAATCTGGAAATGCTGAGAAAAAAAAGAATAAATGAGTCACATAACCGCATATTACGGCGCGAGTCTGTAACACGTAGATGTAAATAAAGCGGTCTTATTATTCAAACCGTCTGTTATCACAACTTCATAATGCGCAAATTTTTTACTACTGCCGACCTTGGTTGCCGTTGCAAATAACACTTTATCTTTAGCACCGCTCATATAGCGAATATCAGCCTGTAGGCCAGTATATGGGGCATCGCCTGCATTACAAGCAACTGCAAAAGCGATATCGGCTAAAGAAAATATGACCCCGCCATGCACGCCACCCAATGCATTCATGTGTTCGTCTTTCACATTAAGCTGACAACGCGCTTCATCAAAACTGCGATGCAACACTTGAACACCCAATAATGCTGCGAATTGATCGACAGCAGTGATTTCCATTTTTTGCACAAACGTCTCCCTACTCATGCGAGTATTCCTTAAGTATTATGAACCTATGTATATTGAAATCGACTTATGAATAGCCGTTAAACACTATCTTGTTTAATCTGATAGTTTGAAGAACTAAAGTCCTTATAGGTCAGGCGGTCATCCAACTCTGAGCTTAAAGGCTGAACTTCTTGCATTGTATTTAAGCAGCGCTGGGCAAGCTCCATGTATTCTTGCGTACCGCGGGTTTTCCATTTTTTTTCTTGTTCTGATAAATCACGTGCAACCTTGGCAGGACTACCCATTGCCAATACATTTGCCGGAATAATATCTTTGGTTTTGACCAAGCTATTTGCGCCAATAATGGTATTTTCACCAATTTCGGCATAGTCCAAAACTACACTATTCATGCCGACCAAAACATTTTTACCAATGCGGCAGCCATGTAAAGTTGTGCCATGCCCAATGTGTCCCATTTCCTCAACTAAAGTCACGCTTTGCGGAAAACCATGTACGGTGCAGCTATCTTGTATATTGGCATTTTGCTTAATGTGAATACGACCAAAATCGGCACGCAATGAAGCAAATGGCCCTACATATACACCCGCTTCAATAATCACATCACCAATTAAAACAGCCGTTGGATGTACAAAAGCCTCTGGGCTGACCACCGGAATAACACCGTCAATACTATAACAAGGCATGATTTACCCTCTCATTTGTCGCAACCAAACCTCCGAAACGGCGCCAATAATGCGCTGAGGCATTTGGCATTGGTCCTTCTGCTGTTGCAGCAACAGACAAGAAGTATTCATCCGCAGGTTCAAATACTTTTTTATAAATATTCATTGATAAAGTTCGTGCACTAATCGCTGGCCAGTCAGTTGGCAACAATTCAAGCGGTAATGCAGGGTCTTTTAATAAAATCCGTCGATAATAATGAATCAGCAAAGTTCGAATTTGAAAGGCCTGAACTGGTTCTAGTTGTTCGTTTTCTTGCATCAACAACACCCCAATTTCTCTAAAAATATCGAGAAACTGTAAATATCTTTGACGTAATTCATCGATTGGCCAGTTGGTTCTGAGCATACGCCCAATAGTATCGACCGAATTATTAAAGAGCTGCAATGTTTCGGCTTTAAACACCACCACTTGCTCACTCATATTTAAGTCAACCAATAAGCGTTGCAGTTCAATACGGTTACAACCTGGATAAGCCATTAAGTTTGTCGAAATATTGGCAAATCCTAACCATTCGAGTTCTTTTTTTAACAACGCTTTATTTTCAGTGTCGAGGCTAGACATGAGAATAAGATCCCAATAATGATCCCACTCTTTCATCTGGTCGTTATAAATGCGTTGCTCGGCCTGCAAATAGGTCGAACGGCTTGAATCGGTAATTCGATAAAAACTGGTTCTGCCGATTTTGTCTGAACATAACCAATCATTTTTAACTAAACGAAAAACAGAAGTTCTTACAGCGCGGTCATTAAAACCAAACAGCTCTAATAACTGAATCAGGCTTGCAAGACTAATGTTCCCACCCCGATGAAGTACTGAATCTCCAAAAATTGTCGAAATAAGCGAAGTTCCACTTAAGGTCTCATTCTTTACAACAGAATCAATTATTTGCTGTATTTTTGCACTCATACTCATGTCTTGGCGGCTAGTTTCAGGGTATAGATTCTATACCCTGAATGATCTTGATGTTAAGCAATCTGACGCATATCGATTACCCGCTTTGCCTTACCTTCCGAACGAGGTAAGGTCGCTTCTGTAACAACCTCTACAGTAACGCTAATCCCAATCATGGTTTTAATACGTTTCATCAACTCCTGAGCAAGCTGATTGGCCTGTATAGTACAGTTATGACACATCTCTGTACGAATATGCAAAGTATCCATATGTCCTTTTTTAGTCACCAAAATTTCATAATTTGGAACTAAATTCGGAACTTGCAAAATTTGCTCTTCAATTTGGGTTGGAAAAACGTTCACGCCGCGAATAATCAGCATGTCGTCACTACGGCCCACAATTTTATCCATTTTACGCATTGCCAGATTTTCTCCCGCCAGTAAACGGGTCAAATCACGGGTACGGTAACGAATAATCGGCAGGCCTTCTTTGGTAATGGTCGTAAAGACTAATTCGCCAAGTTCACCATCTTTACAGACTTCACCCGTTTCAGGGTTAATAATTTCTGGGTAGAAATGATCTTCCCAAATGGTTAATCCCTCGCCCTCACCTAGACATTGCATGGCAACACCCGGACCCATTACCTCAGACAAACCATAAATATCGAGTGCTTTAATATTGAGGCGTTCTTCAATTTCACGGCGCAGTTCGTTGGTCCACGGCTCGGCACCAAAAATACCGACTTTTAAAGACGTATTACGTGCAGTACCAAATTGCTGTTCCAGCTTTTCGATAATACTCACGCAATACGATGGCGTAACCATAATTGCAGTAGGTTTAAAGTCTTGAATGAGCTGGACTTGCTTTTCAGTTTGTCCGCCAGACATTGGAATAACCGTCGCACCTAAGCGTTCAGCGCCATAATGTGCACCTAGACCACCAGTAAACAGTCCATAGCCATAAGCAACCTGAATCATATCTTTGGCAGTTAAACCTGCCATACGTAAGCAACGCGCAACAATGTCCGACCACGTATTAATATCTTTTTGGGTATAACCTACGACGGTCGGTTTACCCGTTGTCCCAGATGACGCATGTAAACGCACAATCTGTTCTTGCGGTACGGCAAACATCCCAAAAGGATAGTTGTCTCTTAAATCCTGTTTGGTTGTAAATGGAAACTTCGCCAGATCGTCTAAAGTCACGAAGTCATTAGGATGTACACCTGCTTCATCGAACTTTTTCTTATAGACCGGACTATTTTCATATACAAAAGTCAGGGTTTGTTTTAACCGTTTAGTTTGCAGTTCTCTAAGCTCTGCAAGTGTTAATTGTTCAACATTATCCGTTGTAAGGCTGTCCATCGCCTCTCTCCTCATTATGTAATTTTAAAAACCGTCTGAATTAATTTAAGTTTTCCAAAATCAGTGCGACACCTTGTCCAACACCCACACACATCGTGCAAAGTGCATAGCGTCCACCTCGTTTTTTTAGCTCACGTGTTGCGGTAATGACTAAGCGTGTACCACTCATACCGAGCGGATGTCCTAGCGCAATCGCACCACCATTTGGGTTCACGCGTTCATCGTCATCTTTTAGACCAAGTTCACGCATACAAGCTAAAGATTGGGCTGCGAATGCTTCATTTAGTTCAATCACATCCATCTGATCTAGTGTTAAACCTGTCTGCTTTAAAATTTTCTGCACAGCCGGAACAGGACCTATACCCATATATTTGGGTTCAACACCCGCACTTGCAATGCCAATCACACGTGCTAAAGGTTTTAAACCATGGGTATCTGCAAATTCACGGTTGGTAATGAGCACACACGCGGCACCGTCATTTACACCAGAAGCATTTCCGGCTGTCACTGACCCGCCTTCTTTTCTAAAAGGTGCTTTAAGCTTAGCGAGTGCTTCAAGTGTCGTTTCACGCGGATGTTCATCGCGATTAACAACGTTCACATTTTTCTTACGGTCTACAATCTCGACAGGCAAAATCTCGTCGGTAAAGAAACCATTTTGTTGTGCAGCAGCCGTCTTTTGTTGGCTACGCAATGCAAAAGCATCTTGGTCTTCACGACTAATCTGATATTTTTCAGCTACATTTTCGGCAGTTTCCGGCATGCTGTCGGTGCCGTATTGTGCTTTAAGTTGTTTATTTACAAAGCGCCAACCAATGGTTGTGTCATAAATTTCAGGGGTTCGGCTAAACGCTTCGGTCGGTTTAGCTTGTACAAATGGTGCACGGCTCATCGACTCAACACCACCAGCCAAAACGAACTGTGCTTCACCTGCTTTAATTGAGCGTGCAGCAAGCCCTACTGCATCTAAACCCGATGCACACAAGCGATTAACAGTCATGGCTGGTACCGCATCAGGTAAGCCTGCCAACAATGTCGCCATACGTGCAACATTACGGTTGTCTTCACCAGCCTGATTGGCACATCCTAAAAATACTTCATCTACAGTATTCCAAGGTAGGTTCGGGTGTTTATCTTTTAAATATTTGATGGGCAATGCAGCTAAATCATCTGCACGTACAGCACTTAGGGCACCTGCATATCGTCCAATTGGGGTACGAATAAAATCGCAAATTAAAACGTCTTCCATGTTGACTCCTGATTATGCAAATTCGGTCATATCACGTGAATATTGAGTAGCAATGTTTTGAGTTTTCGCTACATATTGCTTGAGGTAGATACTCGCGCGATATTTTTCCTCTCCATACAGTGCATATAAGTTATTTAAGGTTTGGAGCACATAAGCACCGCCCATTTGTGTCAACCACTGGTAAGGGCCTTTAGGATAGTTCACTCCATATTTCATGGCATTATCAATATCTTCCAGACTCGCAACACCATGTAAACTTACTTCACATGCTTCATTAATGAGTAAAGCGATGGTGCGTAAGGTTAACAGTGCCGGATGGTCTTTAATCCACATGACGCTCATGCCAAATTGCGCAAAGTAAGCTTCAACTTTAGCCAAATCACTTGCTTCACACAGTTCGTTATGACTGAGCACCACAGCCTGAGCTTTTTCAAAATCATGATGCCAATCCATCAAAACCACTTTACGGCTCAGATAATGAATATTAGCTGATTCACCTTGGCTTAAACGTAAGTCGATATCATCAATTTGAAGAATATTGTCATCGTTCACAGATCCGCTTTTTAAATCTAAACGCGTTAAAAAAGTAGGTAGCTGAGACCAAGCACCTTTTAGCTGAATACGTGCATCAACTGGCTTGGCAACTACTGCTTGAGGCTGAAATGTCTCGTACTGATTTTTTTCGTTATAGCGATAAAAGCCTTGTTTTGACTTACGGCCCCAAGCACCCGCATCGACTAATTCTTTTTGAATGAGGCTTGGACGGTAGCGTGGTTCGTAAAAAAACTCTTGATAAACGCTTTGTGTCACTGAAAAGTTAACATCTTGCCCAATGAGGTCTGTAAGTTCACACGGCCCCATCGCAAAACCGCCACATTGCTTTAACGCATAATCTAGTTGGTCGTAGCTGGTGACTTGTTCTTGCAGTGCTCTAAAACCTTCTGCATAAAACGGACGTGCAATTCGGTTGACAATAAAACCGGGAGTCGACTTGGTTAATACTGGAATTTTTTTCCAGCTCAACATCAAGTTTTTTAAAGCCAAACATAGGCTATTTGGTGTTTTTAAACCTTGTACAATTTCGACCAGTTTCATGACTGGCGCAGGGTTAAAAAAGTGTAAACCTACCACGCGCTCAGGGTGAGCAATGCCAGCCGAAATTGCAGTCACTGAGATTGAAGATGTGTTACTTGCAAAAATGGTTTGCGCACTACAAATTTCAGCAAGCTGCTTAAATAAAGACTGTTTAACTTCTTTTTTCTCAACGACTGCTTCAATGACTAAGTCGGCATCACGTAGCGCTTCAACTTGATTCACCACAGTTAAACGCGCTAAGGCTTCATCAGCTTGCTGTTGTGTGAGCTTGCTCTTTTCGACCAGCTTTTTAAAAGTCTGCCCCAAGCCCTCAACGGCTTGTTGCGCTTTTTGAGCATCCAGATCATATAAAACAGTCGAGTGCCCATTGACGATAGCTAACTGAGCAATTCCAATGCCCATAGTTCCAGAACCAATTACGGCAATTTGGGCACGAGATAAATCTAGATCTGTCATGCTTAGCGCCCTTTAAAATTTGGTTCACGTTTATTCATAAAGGCTTGCACACCTTCGCGATAATCTTCCGAGCGTCCAGCAATACGTTGTAAATCTCGCTCTAACAACACTTGCTCATCAAAGGTGTTATTACTTGATTGATGAATCGCTTTTTTAATAAGAGATAAACCAAATGTAGGCTGTTTCGCTAAACGTTCTGCGAGCTCAGTGACTTTTGTTTTAAGCTCAGCGTCTTCAACCACATCCCAAATCATGCCCCATTCTTTTGCGGTTTCTGCTGGCAACTTGTCGCCTAATAAGGTCAAACCCATAGCGCGAGCATGGCCTACAGCACGTGGTAAAAACCATGTACCAGCCGAGTCTGGAACCAAACCTAAGCGACAAAATGCTTGTACAAAGTTTGCCGATTTGGCTGCAATCACCAAATCACATGCCAGTGCAATATTTGCCCCTGCACCTGCTGCCACACCATTTACGGCACAAATGACAGGCTTTGGCATATTTACAATCGTTTTAATCAGCGGGTTATAGTAAGTTTCAATGGAATATCCTAAATCTGGAGCTTCAGCATTTGGGTCTACTACACGATCACCTAAATCTTGACCTGCACAAAAGCCACGGCCTTCGCCACTAATCACGACGCAGCGAACATCTGCATTTTTACTCCACAGGTTTAAGACCTCAGCCACTTCACGATGCATATCAACGTTAAAGCTATTCAGTGCTTTTGGGCGGTTAAATGTCAGGTAGCCAACACCATTTTTTTCTTTAGCAATAATATTTTGATAGTCCATCACTCACCTCTAAACACTGGCTTTCTTTTCTCAAAAAAAGCATTAATCCCTTCGTTTCGATCTTTTGTAGCCGCCAACCAGACAAAGTTTTGACGTTCAAACTTAAGTCCCTGACTTAAAGTCGTTTCATGAATATTTTTAATTGATTGTTTAATCACGCGAATCGCTAAAGGCGCTTGTTTCGCAATTTTGGCCGCAAGTTGAACCGCATATTCAACGGTTAACTCAGTCGGCACCACCTGACTGCAAATACCATGTTGCTCTGCCTGTTTTACCGAAATCATCTCACCTGTCATTGCCCAGCGCATTGTGAGTTGCTGACCCACCAAGCGTGCTAAACGCTGTGTTCCGCCTGCACCCGGCAACATACCAAGGCCAATTTCAGGTAAAGCAAAACGGGCATTTTCACCGCAAATCACCATATCCGAATGCAAAACCAACTCAAACCCAGCGCCTAAGGCATAACCATTTACTGCGGTAATGAGCGGCTTACTAAAAGCATCAATTTTTTGCCAAAGCTTCGGGCGAATATCGAGTTGCAAAGTGACAGAGTCCATAGCAGCCAACTCTGTAAGATCTGCCCCAGCTGCAAAACATTGAGCGTTACCCGTTAAAACCACCGCTTTAACTTGTGAATTATGTTCAGCTTCTTCGAGCAATTCGCATAAACACTGCAATGTTGCATTGTTTAAAGCATTTCTTTTCTCTGGACGGTTTAGTGTTAATAACAAAACACCTTCTGCCGCTGTGTTGGCTTTAATCAACTCTTGCATGAGAAGCCTCTATTCATCAAAACTCAAACGAACATTTGGGCCTTTTGGCAAGGTCTGGCAGCTAAGTACATAGCCCTTTTCGACTTCATCTTTTTCAAGACTATAGTTAAGGAACATATCCACTTCACCAGAAACAACCTTACAACGGCATGTTGCACACACCCCACCTTTACAGGCATACGGTAAGTCAGCACCTGCACGTAAAGCAGCATCAAGAATACTTTCATCATCCTGAGCCACAGAAACAATCAGCTCACGACCATCTAAAATGATGTTTACTTTTTCCTCTTTACGGTTTGCATCAGCTTCAGCACTACGTTTACGGGCTTGTCCTGTATGGAAACGTTCAGTGTGAATTTTCTCTGCTGCAATCCCATAATTTGGTAGCGTGCTTTCTACAGCATTCATCATTTCGTCTGGACCACAGGCAAAAACATGGTCAAAACTTGTTTCAAGTACATCAAAGTCAAAAAGCTGTTTTAGCTTTTCTGCATCAATACGACCATTCATCAATTCACTGTCGTTGAACTCACGAGAAAAAATATTGATGAGTTGAAAGCGTTCTTTAAACTGATCTTTCAAATCCATAATTTGCTCGGCAAACATGGTTTGTTTCCATGAACGATTGCCATAAAGCAAAGTAAAGTTGGCTTCAGGCTGTTCAAATAAAACCTGCTTAACAATCGATAAAATTGGGGTAATGCCACTGCCCGCGGCAACGCCTAAAAAGTTTTGTCCGCCCAACTTGGCTGCTTTTTGGAAAAACACGCCTTGTGGTGGCATCACTTCAAGCACATCACCTACTTTTAAATGGTCATTTGCCCAATGTGAAAATTGACCCTGATCAATTTTTTTAACCGCAATACTGATGTCTTCTTTTGCAGCATAGCTACAAATTGAATAACAACGGCGGATTTCACCAGCTTCGGTTAAATGGCGAATTGTTAAATGTTGACCCGGTTGAAATTGAAATTGTTCTTGTTGTTCAGGTACAACGTCAAATGCAATACAAATTGCCTGATCGGTTTGAGGCGTAATACTTTTTACTTTTAATGGTACAAATTGGCTCATGGCTGATTTCCTTATCTAAAGACTTAAATACATTTGAAGTAATCAAAAGGCTCAAGACAGTCCTGACATTTATAAAGTGCTTTACAGGCGGTAGAACTAAACTCTGTTAACAGTCGGGTATGTCGGCTTTTACAACGTGGGCACTCTACGCCATCAATCAAATGAACATGCGTACCACATTGATGTGCCAACCCTTCAGGTGGCGCAATGCCATAAACTTGCAATTTCTTTTTACCCGCCTCAGACATCCAGTCCGTGGTCCATGCTTCTGATAAATCGACCATGACTTTGACTGGGGTCAACGCTTCTGCGGTAAATGCCTCAACAATTTGTGCTTTCAACATATCTGTTGCTGGGCAACCGCTATATGTTGGCGTTAGACGAACCACAATTTCTTGTTGATCGTTAATGTCTACACCCCGAATCATGCCTAAATCCACAACAGATAAAACCGGAATTTCAGGATCACTTACCGTTTGTAAAACATCCCAACATTGGTCGATACAATGACGAATCATGTGCATGGCTCACCTCCTTGTCTTACCAGGTCATTCCCGGATAAGTTCTTTGAATACTTTGCATTTCAGCCAACAAAAATCCTAAATGCTCGGTATGCAATCCTTGTTTCGCACCACGGCGATAAGCGCCATTAACAGCAACATTTAATTCAAAGCGCTTAAGCTCATCTGCAATGGTTTTATCCCATTGTTCTTTTTCATTTGAAAAATCTGGAATCACGCCTTGAGCGACTAATGCTTGTTCGTCTGCATTAAGTTCAAATAACTCAGCGGTAAAGCGCCATAAATTATTTAATCCGTCTTGTACACGTTGATGCGCTTCATCTGTGCTTAAACTTAAACGCTCCATCCAGCTTGTCGAAAAACGGATGTGATACTTCACTTCTTTTAAAGATTTGACGGCAAGCGCACTTAATTCAGGAAGTGAACTCTGGGTTAACGCAGTAAATAAATGAAGATGGTAATGATCCATTAGCCATTGGCGTACAATCGTTTGCGCAAAATCACCGTTCGGTTGTTCGCATAACAATAAGTTTAGAAACTCACGCTCTGTACGAAAATAAGCGAGCTGATCTTCATCACGTTGGTTTTCATCATATTGACCTGCCAAAGTCAGAAAGTTTCTCGCCTGACCTAACAAGTCCAAACCGATATTTGCTAAAGCAATATCAACTTCAAGCTCAGGTGCATGTCCACACCACTCAGCTAAACGCTGTGATAAGACCAGTTGGCTATCGCCAATATGTAATAAGAATTTAGATAAAACTGAATGATTCATTTTCCCACCCCCTTACATATGCTCAATGCCGTCTGGAATATGGTAAAAAGTCGGATGACGATAAACCTTATCTAGAGCAGGTTCGAAAAATTCAGCTTTTTCATCTGGCTGCGAAGACTTAATAAGTTCAGAACGAACCACCCAAATGCTAATTCCTTCATTACGGCGAGTGTAAACATCGCGCGCATGTTGAAGTGCGATTTCGTCATCTGGTGCTCTTAAGCTGCCTACATGACGGTGGCTTAAGCCTTGTTTGCTACGGACAAATACCTCGTAGAGTGACCAGTTTTTTTTATCTTCCATTTTGATTTCCTCAAATTTTTCCATAAATCTCGTTAAGCCACTTTGTTCGCTTCAAGCTGCTGTTTTCTCGCATAGACCACTGCTGCATCACGAACCCATTTGCCGTTTTCCCATGCTTTACGGCGTGCTTCTATACGCTCGTGATTACATGGTCCACGTCCGGCAATCACTTCATTAAATTCGTGCCAGTCGATCTCGCCAAACTCATAGTGGCCTGTTTCTTCATTGAACTTTAAATCTGGGTCCGGTACTTCTAGACCAAGCTGCAAAATTTGCGGAACCGTGTTATCGACAAACTTTTGACGTAATTCATCGTTACTGAAACGTTTGATTTTCCACGCCATGCTTTGTGCGCTATTTGGAGAATGCTCATCACTTGGGCCAAACATCATCAGTGCAGGCCACCAATAACGATTTACCGCATCTTGTGCCATTTGTTTTTGTTCTGGTGCACCGTTTGCCAAAGCCATCATGGCTTCAAAGCCTTGGCGTTGGTGGAAACTTTCTTCTTTACAAATGCGCACCATTGCACGTGCATATGGCCCATAAGAGGTACGGCAAAGCGCAACCTGATTTACAATCGCTGCCCCATCTACAAGCCAGCCAATTGCAGCTACATCTGCCCATGTCAAAGTTGGGTAGTTAAAGATTGATGAGTATTTCATTTTCCCATCAATCAACTTTTCCATCATGTCATCACGGTCAGCACCTAAGGTTTCTGCCGAACTGTACAGATACAAACCATGACCAGCTTCATCTTGTACTTTCGCCAACAAAACAGCTTTACGTTTTAAAGTTGGCGCACGAGTAATCCAATTGCCCTCAGGCAACATACCTACAATTTCAGAATGGCCATGTTGCCCGATTTGACGAATCAATGTTTTACGATAGGCATCGGGCATTTCATCCTTAGCTTCGATCGTAATGTCATTGGCAATATTTTGTTCAAATTTTTGGTAGTTGTTTTCCATTCTTTCATTCCCTGTAGGCATCACCCTTAAATCTATTTTTCGATACACCAAAAACAAAGTCAACCTATTTTTTAGTATCAAATTAAATTCACCCAACAAAAACAAAACAACTTATTGAAAATAATAAAAATTAAGCAATTTTAAAAAACTTTCTTACTTTTAAAAATCAAAATAAAGTTGACTTTTAGATAAATTAATCTGAAATTATGAATCATATTTTTGCAATTTTTATAATTGATGTATCACATAAAAAGGAGTTTGGTCATGCTTGAACAAGCACACCTAGAAGGAACCTCAACTGACACAGATTTTCAGCAGCCTGAGCATCAACTGCCTCATCTCGCTTCTTATGTCTATGGAACATGGCATTCGACCAGTGAAGAACTACGTCCTGTTTTGCATGCCATTACAGGTGAATCGATTTATGCCGTAAGTAGTCATGGCATTGATATGAAACGTGCTGTTCAATATGCCAAGCAAAATGGTTCAGAACTGGCAAACTGGACGTTTCACCAACGTGCCCATGCTTTAAAACAAATTGCTCAGCATTTACTTGAGCACAAAGAAGAGTTCTACAAACTTGCCTATGCAACAGGGGCAACGCGTAAAGATGCATGGATTGATATTGAAGGTGGCATCCAGACATTATTTGCGTATTCGAGTCTGGTTCGTCGTGAACTCAATGACGAAAAAATTATTACCGAAGACAGTTGGATTCAATTATCTAAAAATGGCACTTTCGGCGCTAAACACATTTTAAGTCCTAAAGCGGGTGTTGCCGTTCACATTAACGCTTTTAACTTCCCAATCTGGGGAATGCTTGAAAAGATTGCACCAACTTTACTTGCGGGTGTGCCATGTATTGTTAAACCTGCAACCGATGGCTCTCAATTAACTCAAGCTGTCGTAAAAGCTATTGAAGAAGCACATGTGTTACCAAAAGGCTCACTACAACTAATTTGCGGTCAAACATATGACCTGTTAGAGCATCTAGGCCCACAAGATTGCGTCACGTTTACGGGTTCTGCCTACACAGGCCAAAAATTACGTAACCATCCTCACCTCAATAAATATTCAATTCCATTTAGCATGGAAGCTGACTCGGTAAACAGCGCAATTTTAAGTCCTGAAGCAAATGAAGAAACGATTGATTTATTTGTACGTGAAGTCTTCCGTGAAATGACCACAAAAGCAGGTCAAAAATGTACCGCAATTCGTCGTGCTTTCGTTCCTGAAAAATTATTAACGACTGTACAAGAAAAGCTGACTGCCAAACTTGCGAAAGTTGTGATGGGTGATCCTCAAAAAGAAGAAACCACAATGGGGGCATTGGCGAGCATTAAACAAAAACATGACGTTGCAGAAAAAGTTGCTGAACTCAGCAAAGATGCAAAAATTGTTTTTGGTGACAATGATTCCTTTACATTTAACGCAGATCATCCTGAAAAAGGTGCTTTTTTCGCTCCAACTTTATTGTTATGCGAACAACCTTTGCAAGCGACACATGTTCATACCACAGAAGCTTTCGGTCCAGTATGTACACTCATGCCATATCAAAACATTGAAGAATTGGCCGACCTCGTTTCACGTGGTGAAGGTAGCTTAGTGGCTTCAGTCGTTAAAAATAATGATGAGAATATCGAACAGATTATTCAAAAAATTGCGCCTTGGCATGGACGTGTGCATGTATTAGATGCAGAGTCAGCAAAAGAAAGTACAGGACATGGTTCTCCACTGCCTCATCTTGTACACGGCGGGCCTGGTCGTGCAGGTGGCGGTGAAGAGTTAGGTGGTATTCGTGCGGTTAAACACTATATGCAACGCACCGCAATTCAAGGTTCTCCAAATAGCCTGACGCAGATTACCCACTCGTGGACTGCTGGCTCTAAAGTCAACGAAGACCGTGTACATCCATTTAAAAAGTCTTTTGATGAGTTGGTCATTGGCGAACGTTTATTAACGGCGCGTCGCACCGTAAGCGAAGCAGATATTGTCAATTTTGCTGGTTTAAGTGGCGACTACTTCTACGCGCATACCGACAAAATTGCAGCTGCCGAGTCTTTCTTTGGTGAACGCGTTGCGCATGGCTACTTCATTGTGTCTGCCGCGGCAGGTCTATTTGTAGATGCAGCGCAAGGTCCTGTTATTGCCAATTACGGTATGGACAACTTACGTTTTGTTGAACCAGTTAAAATTGGTGACTCGATTCAGGTTGAATTGACCTGTAAACAGAAAACACCTAAACCACAAAAAGACCCATCTCAACCTGCCCATGGGGTGGTGGTATGGGATATTAAAGTCAAAAACCAGCGCGGTGAACTTGTCGCAACCTACGACATTTTAACTTTAGTAGCACGTGATTTATAAATAGAGTTCAAACTGATGGATAGCTAATTTATCCATCAGTTTTTTATCTCACATAGGAGTTAAACTTATACTCCAAGGAACAATGTTCGAAAAACTACACACGGCTGGCACTGCTATTCCTGCATAATTAGCCACAATCTGAAATATCTAGATATAAAAAACATCCCAAATAAAAAGATAATCAAAATTAATAAATATTTATATTTAATAATCTTAACTACCTATTTATTTCTTTAATCATTTGAGGAATCTTTTTTGTCAATCAGCCTCAATTTGTTAAGATAGCAACCGTGAAAAATTAAGTTAAGTTCTTACACTCTGTTAACTCAACATTGACACTAAAAAAGGTACACTAAAAGGTATACTTTTTTCTTAGATTAAACCAGATTTACACAGAAGTTGTTAGAATTGGTTAGACAACCAAACTTTCGAAGTTAACTTATTTATTATTGATTTTTTAAGGGTTTAATACGCATGAATAGCGCTGAAATCATGGCTGACTTATCTTCTCATACACCTATGATGCAGCAATATCTCAAAGTCAAAACGGACTATCAACATGCGTTGCTGTTTTACCGTATGGGTGACTTTTATGAACTCTTCTTTGAAGATGCTGATTTAGCAGCCAAACTTTTAGGTATCACCTTAACCCATCGTGGTAAAGCTAGTGGGCGACCGATTCCAATGGCAGGCGTTCCCTATCACGCGGCAGAAGGTTATCTTGCACGTCTTGTCAAAGCTGGGCGAACTGTAGCCATTTGCGAACAAGTTGGAGAAGTGACAGGTAAAGGTCCGGTTGATCGTCAAGTTGTTCGTATTCTTACTCCGGGTACGTTAACTGATGATGCATTGCTCAGCAGTTATCAATCATCTAATCTCGTTTCTTTATGCATTCACCAAAATCAGATTGGTTTTGCATTACTTGACTTAAGTGCAGGCATTTTTAAAGTCCAACAACAAGATTACAAGCCAGAACAATTGCCTATTGAACTTGCACGTTTAATGCCAAGTGAAATTTTGATTGATGAAGACTTGGTCGACACGAATATTATTGAGCAAATAAAAAAACACTTAGAGTGCCCCGTTACCAAACGCCCAAATGTTGACTTCAATCAAAATAATGCACAAAAAACCTTATGTGATCAGTTTACGGTATCAACACTTTCAGGTTTCGGTTTAGACCCATTGCCTCTAGCTAAAGCTGCTGCTGCTGCACTTATTCATTATGCAAAAGAAACTCAAAAAACTGCATTACCACATATTCGCTCAATTCAGCTTGAACAAAGCACAGACTTTATTGCGCTCGACCCAATCACACGTCGAAACTTAGAAATTATTGAACCATTATTTGAACATGGAACATCATTATTCCAACTGGTGAATGATTGCCAAACTGCAATGGGTGGACGTTTACTCAGCCGTACACTGATGCAACCTGTTCGTGATACCGCATTACTCGATGGCCGTTTAGATGCCATTGAGCAATTAATTCAGGGATATCATGAAAGCCCAGTTCGTTTAGTTCTTAAAGAAATTGGTGACATTGAGCGTGTGCTTAGCCGCGTTGCACTAGGCAGTGCGCGACCACGTGATTTAGTACAGCTTCGTCATGCATGTGCACAAATTCCAGCTTTAAGAACGGCATTAACCCCAGTCATTCAAGCGAAAAAATCCAAACTATTAGTTCAACTTGATCAAGAACTTGGTGATTTTAAAGCGCTTCATCAACATTTGATGGCTGCCATTGTTGAAAACCCACCTGTATTACTTCGTGATGGCAATGTAATTGCAGAAGGATATGATGCTGATCTTGATGAATTACGCCAAATTCGCGATCACGCAGGTCAATTCCTCATTGATTTAGAAATTAAAGAGCGTGAACGTACCGGCATTAATACCCTTAAAATCGGTTATAACCGTGTAAGTGGTTACTACATCGAACTCACTCGTGCTCAAGCAGAGCAAGCTCCAGCTGACTATATTCGTCGCCAGACTTTAAAAAATGCTGAACGCTACATTACCCCTGAACTAAAAAGTTTTGAAGATAAAGTTTTGTCGAGTGAGTCGCGCGCATTAGCACGTGAAAAAGCATTATTCGAAGCTTTACTTGAAAACCTTCGCGAAAATATTGCTCATCTCCAAATGATGAGTTCAGCAATTGCTCAAATTGATGTGGTTGCTAACTTTGCTCATCAAGCACGCTTAAACAATTGGGCTCGTCCTGAATTTACCCCAGAAACTGGCATTAAAATTCAGGCAGGCCGTCACCCTGTAGTTGAAGCATTAAATAAAGCACCATTTACACCAAATGATACTTTTCTTGATGCCCAACACCGCATGGCAATCATTACCGGACCAAACATGGGCGGTAAATCAACATTCATGCGTCAAACAGCATTAATTAGTTTGCTTGCTTACTGTGGCAGTTATGTGCCGGCCAAAGCAGCTAAGCTTGGCCCAATTGATCGAATTTTTACCCGTATTGGCTCAGCCGACGATTTATCTACAGGCAAATCGACCTTTATGGTTGAGATGACAGAAACTTCACAAATTTTGCACCATGCGACCAATCAATCACTTGTATTAATGGATGAAGTTGGCCGTGGAACCAGTACCTATGATGGTTTGTCTTTAGCATGGGCATGCGTGGTTGATTTAACCAAACGCGTAAAATGTTTGTGTCTTTTTGCCACGCATTATTTCGAGTTGACTGAACTTGGTGGTGAAGCAGGAATTGATAACTATCATGTCACGGCACAAGAGCTTAATGGCAATCTGATTTTATTACATAAGGTTCAGCAAGGCCCTGCAAGCCAAAGCCATGGTTTACAAGTCGCAAAATTAGCCGGTATTCCTGCTAATGTAATTAAAGAAGCGCAGAAGCGTTTACGTATTTTGGAAAAACAGCAGCAGCAACATCTACAAACCAGCTTTCAAAATGACTTATTTGCTCCACCAGATGCGAACGCTGGTTCACCAATCATAGAGAAAGTTGTCGAAATAGAAGTTTCATCTCCTGCTCTAGATTTACTTAAGCAAATTGAAGTCGATAACTTATCGCCTCGCCAGGCGCTTGAGCAACTCTATGAACTGAAAGCTGCGCTAAAATCATAATAGACATATCCGAATAAGCAGGCTTAGGTCTGCTTATTTATATCAGAGAATAATATTTATATGGTCTTAAGAACTTTACAAAATTCAGAAATAGATCTTATTTGGCAGCATATTAGTCGCCGTGAATTAATCACTCAAATGTATATTCAAAATCACCAACACTTAGAATTGGTTGATTGTTTTTTTGATGTCCAACATTGGGATTCATATCATTTAGAAAATGACCCACCAAAATTAAAACAGCTCTATGAGCAAAGCGCGTTATTTATCGGTGCATTTGATGCTTCTGAAAAACTCGTTGGCGTGAGCGTGGTGTCGAATCAAATCATCTCTGATTATCCTCACGCTAAATTATTGCACTATTTCTATGTCGACGCAGACCAGCAAGGTAAAGGCATTGGTGCCAAACTTATGCAAGCTGCAAAAGAGTCCGCCAAACAACTCGGTGCAAAGCAACTATATATTTCAGCAACCCCAAGTCGGCGCACTGTAGATTTCTATATTAAACATGGAGCACAACCATTAAGCGCTCCAGATCAGCAACTTTGGCAACTCGAACCTGAAGATATCCATTTACTTTGCCCCCTTTAGTTTTACAGATTTAAAGAATTTTCGACAAAAAAACAGAAAATCAAAATTTATAAAAGAAAAAATGAGAAGTTAAGGCATCTAATAAAATAGATGGCTTGACTTAAATGACATCTGAATATTCAAAGGAAATATTTTTTAAGTAATTGTTTTATAAAATATATTATTATTTTAATTTTATAGATTAGTACATCTTAAGGCTGGAAGATCTGTTTGATTATCAACGTATTAACTTATCTTCATATGCATGAATAAAGAATATCAATAAAAGCAATTGTTTGTTTACCCCTTTTTTGCCTAAAATAAGCTATTCGAAATGAAACCATATTTTTTAGGTAGCTGTCGCCATGACCTTTGTTGTCACTGAAAATTGTATTAAATGTAAATACCAAGATTGCGTAGAAGTTTGTCCTGTAGACTGTTTTTACGAAGGTCCGAATTTCCTAGTGATTAATCCGGATGAATGTATTGACTGTGCATTATGTGAACCAGAGTGCCCGGCAAATGCAATTTTCTCTGAAGATGAGTTACCAGAAGGTCAGGAAGTGTTTATTGAATTAAATGCCGACCTTTCTCAAAAATGGCCTAACATTACTCAAATTGGTGATCAACCAGCTGACCGTGAAGAGTGGAACGGCAAACCTGACAAATTACAATATCTTGAAAAGTAATTTCAAAAAAAGATCAGCAACCGCTGATCTTTTTTATACCCTATTAAAACATTTCATTGCAAATTCCTCGTAATTTGTGCACTGTTTTGCATTAAAATAGCTCCAATATTTATAAATGCTTAATTTTCTTATGCGGAAGTTTTTGCAGAGTATGGTGCCCTTATGCATAATCCCAGCGGTTATGGTAGGTTGTGTCAGCTCTCCCCAACACACAACAACAGGCAAAACCTCTCCAAGTGGTAAACGAATTTTCATTCCACAAGAGCGCGTTATTATTGAGCGCCCGATTCCCCCTAAAGTTGAGCCTACATCTTATCGAAATTGGTTAAGTTCTGGTGAAAATTACGGACGTGTTCGTGAATACGAAAAATTCTTAACCAAAAACAATGTAGCAGGCATTGTGCCGAGTTTTGAACTATTACGTTCAGCACGAGATTGGCAAAAATGTGGCCGTTCAGAATATGCCGTACCAAATCGTGAACTTTGGGGAAATTCTTTATCGACCCTACGCGTATTTAAATATTTAGTTGCGTCAAAAGTTTTAACCGACTTTGAAGTAACCTCTGTTTACCGAGATTTACCTTTAAATGAATGTGCTGGTGGTGCGAGCTCTTCTAAACATTTATTTAACTCTGCAATTGATTTCCGTATTGGTCCTGAGTTCCCTCAAGCTCAAGATTATGCTTTTATCGAAAACACCAAGTTTAAACTCTGTCAATTTTGGGCACAGCATGGCCAAAGCTTAAATATGGGTATTGGTTTGTATAGCTCCGGACAAATTCATATCGATACTCAAGGCTATCGTACTTGGGGACCTGATTTAACTCGAAGCAGTTCGATGTGTAATTTCTAAATTAAAAAACTCCTTTCAATTGAAAGGAGTTTTTACTTAAGCCTATTACAAGCGTTTGGCTAAAGAGATAAGTTTTGAACGTGTTTTAAAGCCCTGCTTCTTATAAAAATCTTCAGAAATAGATTCTCTCAATGTATGTAGAACAATGGTTTCTATATTATTTTCTCTACACTTTTCTTCTATATACTTTAAAAGCTTAGAACCAATTCCTTTTCCCTGATATTGGGGATGAATAAAAAAATCATCTAGATAATAACGAACTCCTTGTATCGTTGGATGAATATGTCCCATCCCAACACCAATTAATTGGTTTTCACATTTTGCGCAAAATCCAAAAGAACATGAATATTGAAAATAACGCTCAAAATATTTTCTCACGGGTTCTAAATCATCAAACTGCTCATTCCATGGCTCATTACTAAAAGCTGAACAATAAACCTCAATGCCCTCTTCAAAATCTACACTTGTGAAAGCACACAATGTAATTCTCATTTATACATCCCTAACTACACATTGATAAAAATAAGCAAGAAATGAACCTTTTTATACTTATTTTTTTAATTTGGGTGGGCTGCTTAAAAAATTAATTTGCTCATTTCCCAATCAACCAAAATTTCTTGAAACGAAGATTTTTGCACTCTATGCATAAATGTTTAAAATACCCTTATCAACATATAGGTAAATTTGATTATGCAGCAGATGTGGACAGACATTGACGAATATATCGATTCACATTTAATTCCCGAAGACCCGCGACTCGAATATGCATTAAAGAATACCGATGAACACGGCTTCTCAAATCATCTTGCTGTGGCTCCTAACCAAGGAATGTTCTTGCAGATGCTTATTCAAATGAATAAATGCAAACGAGTTTTAGAAATTGGAACCTTTGCTGCATACAGTACAATTTGGTTAGGCCGTGCATTACCTGAAGATGGTTATTTACTGACCATAGAAGGCCGTGACACTCACGCAGAAATGGCACAAAAAAATATCGACCATGCGAATCTTCCTGTAAAAGTTGAGCTTAAAACTGGCCGTGCCGCAGATATTCTTTCTGCGATCGAACCTCAATCTATCGAGCCTTTTGATTTTATTTTCATTGATGCTGATAAACAGGGTTATCCGGAATATTTAGAATTGAGCCTGAAATTCTCCAGATCAGGTACGATTATTGTGCTTGATAATGTGATTCGCGCAGGTGATATTTTAAATCCAGATAATAAAAAACCAAGTATTGAAGGCATCCGTGAAATGTTTAAAGCTCTCGAAAATCACCCGCAAATATTGTCTTGTACAGCATTACAAACGGTTGGTTCAAAAGGTCATGATGGCTTCGCAATTGCAATTGTGAAATAACGGTTAAAAAATCGTCTTATTTATTTTTTTATTTATAATCAATAAATTACTTTTATTACTGTTGCTTTTCCATATAGTTATCCACAAGTTTTGCGGATAACTATATGGAAATCTTATTATTTAGCCACAAGCAATGGTACAGTCGCGTTTCGGAATATGGTTGTTGCAATACTTCCCAAGAAGAATTGATGAATCTTGCTATGACTAAATGCCCCAAGCACAATAATTTGAATACCATGTTCTTGTTGGTACTCTAAAATATTTTGTGCAACATCACCATAGCGATATACGGTCACAACATCAATGCCCGCTTGTTTAAGGTAATGCTCAGGTTCATTTAAAATTTCTGGATGATCGCCTACATAGACCAAATGACATTGTAGTGTTCGCAATAAATCACTTTGCGCAATGCGGCGCATCATTTTTTGGCAAGTTGGTGAATATTCATAAGCGAAGATAAATCGTGTTGGTATTTTAAAATTTTCACCAATAGTCAAAACAGTACAGTTGGCTCCACGAATAAAGTTTTCAACATTACTACCAATTGGTTTATGTTTTTCGGCAGCTCTTTCCCCGACTCGACCTAAAATTACAATGTCATTTTCATGTAAGAGATTAAAACTTTGCTCTAAAAAATCACCTTTTTCTTGAATTTTTGAACACGTAATATCGTGTTTTTCTTTAATAAGATCGGAAATATGACGGAGTAAATTATTGCTATAGTCTAAAGCGAGTTCACTTTGTTTTTGTTCCAGCTCAGCTAACTCTTTTAGCAGCATTGCATTGCTTTCAAAGCCGATTACTCCACTAATTTCACCTAAATGATAACTTGCAGGGTAATAGTCTAGAATTTGTAATAATACAAGTTCTCGTCCAGTTGCTTTAGCAACCCATGCTGCTGCATCGGCAATAGCATTAATACACGGTGATGAGTCAATACACGCAATAACACGGTTCATGTTAGCCTCTCTTCTTCAGGTCTATTGCCTTGGAGATTATTCTTAAAACTTAGCTTTAACTTAGCATAGATAAAAATTCGTATGTTAAGGTTTATGTATAAAAATCAACTTTTTTGTTTAAAGATCAAACATATTATTACATTCTTGAGACTGTATTACTCCCTTAAACGAATAAATTTTGCAGGGTTGCCACCTACAATATGGTACGGTTCCACATCTTTCGTCACCATACTATTCATGCCAACCACAGCATGCTGACCTATTTTAATACCATCTTTAATACCCACATGTGCACCCAACCAAACGTCCTGCTCAATTTCAATTCCTTTGGAAGTGACAGGTTGCTGGTAAAGTGGACGGTCTAACTGCATACCGTGATCAAACGCATATAAGTGACAATACGCAGCAATACGGACCTGATCATGCAACTTTATGCCGGCTCGTCCCCCGTCTAAAATACAGTGATGATTTATCGCGACCTCATTGCCAATTTCAAGGGGCCCATGCAAACTGCAATCTGCGGCAATAAAACAATTATCGCCAATAATAATTTTTCGTCCCGGTTCAGCAAAAATATGAGCTAAGGGTGAAATAAAACAGTTTTCCCCAATCTCAACTGTTTCCATGTCCATCAAATAAGCTTGATATTCTTTTTGCCATTCTTCAGCCCAAGCGCGATTTTTAGGTTTTAAAGTCCAATATAACCATGGCATGTAGTTTAAGCGGTGCTTATGTTGCTCTCGATATTTGAGTAAGGAATCAGTCATCAGTTAATTCTTCTTCAATTTTTAACTCTTCACGACCACGCGTTACATCTCTGAGTTTTAAGGCAAGTGGCTCAATTTGATGTATTTGTAGTCTTGCTTCGATGTCTACGCCCGTTGCAGTGTAGGCTTCCTGATATTCAATTTGTTGCTGAGTAAGCTCATATTGAAATATGGCCCACTCATTAAAATGGCAGGAAAAATAAATCGTTTTCTTTGCAATGAGTTCAATACGTTCAGCCAATAGTAAACATTGCCCAGCACAACCACCGTATGCTCTTACAAGGCCGCCCGTTCCTAGTTTTATTCCACCATACCAGCGGTTAACCATTACAATAATATTAGTCAGGTCATTCCCTTCAATGGTTGCCAAGATTGGACGTCCTGCTGTTCCTGAAGGTTCACCATCATCATTAAAGCGAACGTTATGGCCAATTTTCCATGCCCAGCATTGATGAGTTGTTGAGATATCTTTGTTTTGTTCTAAAAATTCTTTAACTTGCTGTTCGTTTTCTACTGGCGCAGCGATAGCCTGAAATCTACTTTTTTTAATTTCTTCTTCAAACGTAACGGGTAATGCAATCGTAAAAGCCATAAATTAAATAAAGCATAATAAAAATCAAATTATAACGTGAATTTAATAGAATCAAACCCATAAAAAAGCCCCGAATTTCGGGGCTTTTTTTATTATCTTTCTCGTAACGCTTCTTTGGCTTTATTAAATGGTTTAAGCAAGTAATCCAGTACCGTTTTTTGACCAGTACGAATATCTACCGTTGCTACCATACCCGGTGTAATACCGTATGCCTTACCTTGTTTATTATAAAGCTTGTCAGAATCTGTCCGGATATAAACACGATAATAGAATTGGTCTTGTTTAACCTCATCACGAATCGTGTCTGGTGAAATAACCGTTACCTTACCTTTTAAACCACCATAAATTGAGTAGTCATAAGCAGTAATCTTAACCAGCGCTTCTTGTCCCGGACGAATAAATGCAATATCACGCGGTAAAATACGCGCTTCAATCAGCAACTGCTCATCAATTGGAACAATGGTCATCAACTTACCATTTTGTGGAATAACACCACCATGGGTAGTTACCGCAATTTCTTTTACAACACCACGTACCGGCGCTTTAAAAATAGCACGATCTAAGCTGTCAGTACGCCCCAGTACGACTTGTTGCTGCGTTTCAATATCGGTATTGGCTTTCGATAACTCTTCACGAGCCTTAACGAAATATTGGTTCTGCACATCATTCATTTTATTTCTAAGGTCGTTTGCTTCACGACGTAAACGTAAAACTTCAACCTCACTGGCTGCACCTTTAGCAACCAACGGTTCGGTCATTGCCAATTCTTGTTGTACCAGTTGCAAAGCTTGTTTTAAGCCTGCAATGGTCTGTTCCAAATCTGCACGACGAGACCGATAGAGCGCTGTTTCTTCATGTACAAGTTTTGGTTCTTTCAGCACAATTTCAGGAAAAGCCAATGGTGTTCCATTTACTTCCGCCCGCAAACGTGAAGCTGTTGCCTGAGCAGAAATAAGCAAAGATCTTGATTCACCGACATTCGATGCAAAACGGGTTGGATCTAATTGTGCAAGAATTTCGCCTTTTTGAACAATATCGCCTTCTTGTACATTCAGCTTGGTTAAGATACCGCCTTCTAAAGACTGGATGACCTGCTCTTTAGATGATGGAACTACTTTACCGGTGCCGGTAGACACTTCTTCAAGTTTAAATACCCATGCCCAGATAAAGAAAATAACTAAACCAATCCCCACAATCCAGATCACTAAACTGGCACGGGGTAACGGTGGTTCACTATAAGAGACATTCATTGAACGGGTAAGTTCTTGTTCTTTTTGTGGTTCGCTCATGAATTACCCCCTTGGTTTACTTGTTTTTGCTGGGCTGTTGATTGGTTAAGGACCTGATCTCTTGGACCATCCATCACGATTTTGCCTTCGTTAACGACAATAATACGGTCCACTAGTTCTAAAACAGCTCGGCGGTGTGTCGCAACCACCAAGGTCCGATGTGCCAGCCATCCTTTTAAATGATCAATCAGTTGCTTCTCTGCCACATCATCAATGGATGCTGTCGGTTCATCGAGTAATAAAATATTAGGTTGACGAATCAATAAACGGGCCAATAACAATGCTTGTTTCTGGCCACCTGAGAAACCAACCCCACCTTCTAAAATCAGGTGATCTAGTCCTTCTTTTTTCTCTTGCACAAAAGGTAATGCACCTGTCACTACTAAAGCCCGAAGAATATCTTCATCAGTTGCAAGTGGTGCACCTAAAGTGAGGTTCTCACGAATCGTACCGTAGAAAAGTTGTGCATTCTGGTTGAGTAAACCCATATCACGACGTACATCAGATGGGTCAATTAAAGAAAGATCCAGACCATCTAAATGCACGGCACCTTGAGTTGGAACTTGCATTCCTGATAGAAGCTGAAGCAGGGTCGATTTACCTGCACCATTGCGCCCCAGAATTGCAATTTTTTCACCAGCACGAATTTTTAAATGACGGATTGCCAAACTTGGTTTCGGGTCTTCTTCTCCATATTGGAACAAGACATTTTTTAATTCATAGTCACCATTTAAAGCAGCCTTGTGTACCAGATGTGAATGGTCAGCCTGATCGATCGGACGTTGCATGAGTTCATCCAGACTTTGTTTAGCAACTTTCGCCTGCTGTAAACGTCCTAAAACACCCGTAATTTGTGCAATCGGCCCTAACATTCGTGAAGATAAAATTGAACAGGCCACTAAAGCACCCGTAGTCATTTCTCCTTCCATTACCGCAAAACATCCAACCAGAACCACAATCGCATAGGTCAGACCCTGAAGCATTTGAGTCCATGACATTAAGGTACCGACAATTTTACGCTGTCTCATCCCAATATCGGCTGAAACTTCGTTCATGTGGTTCCACTGGTTCTGGAAACGCGATTCGGCACGCAATAGCTTGATATCTTCAATACCCTGTACCGCTTCAACAAGAATGGCATTACGGATTGAAGATTCTCTCATACCTTCCTGTGCAAGTTGCGCTAGCTTTTTCTGCACCAGAATACCCGGCAAAATCATAAGCGGAACAACCAGCAACATCACCCAAAACAGCTTGCCGCCAATGATGGCAAAGATGATCAGGAACAGGAAAAAGAATGGAAAATCAGCAATTGCACTAATGGTGGTAGAGGTCACCAGCTCACGAACACCTTCGAGCTCACGAATCTGGGAAATAAAACTACCGGTAGACTTTGAACGGTCTTTATTCTTGATTCTTAAGGCATGACCAAATACACGGTCAGAAACCCGTAAGTCAGCACGTTTACCAATAATATCGGATAAATATACCCGTGATATACGTAAGGTAAACTCAAAAATAGCAGCAATGAGTACACCGCCCGCTAGAACCCATAAGGTTGGAATGGACTGTGATGGAACAACGCGGTCATAGACTTGCATTGAGAAAATAATGGTTGCCAGTGCCAAAATATTGGCAATGAGCGAGGCAAACATAATATCAACGTAACGCTTCCAGTCTCTTAGAACAATTGACCAGAACCAGCTTGCTTCATACGGTTTGATATATTCATCAATACGTGCATCGGGAATAGAAGTTTCAGGACGCAGAATATAGACATTCTTAATCGTATTTTTTAAGACATCTAGGCTTAAATTTTGAGAAAGGCCATGATCTCCACTCAACTGGATACTGACATTTCCTTGGGTGTCTGCTTTATCAATAACACCGACCTGTCCGTCATTAAACTCGACCATAACAGGTAAGCGCCACGGGTTCAGCACTTCTAAAGAAAACGGTACTTTACGTAAATTTAGTCCAACCTGACGGGTAATGAGCTGTAAAACATCATCAAGGTTTTGATTCTGGTTCCAGTCAAGTTGTAAACGGATTCTTTCTTCTGAAGGCTCAATTCGATAATGTTTAGCAATCGTTAAGACCGACTGTAACCAGGGCTGGTAGTTTATTTTTGTCATCATGGTTGTACTTCGAACCCCTGAATTGAAATATTATTTAAGTCATAAGCTTGGCGGGAACGTCCTGTTGCCGAAATGTACTGAATAATACTGTTATAGATGTCATAACGTGCTGATTCGAGTTCTGAATTGGCACTATGAATGGCCTGTTCTGCATTCAATAAATCGACCAATGAACGTGTACCCAGTTTGTATTGCTCTTGATAAAGTTCACGTGTACGAACGGTTGTTGCCTGACGATTAGTCAGCACCTGCATTTGACGTTGTTTATTTTCAATTTGCTCACGGCTGGTTCTAATCTGGTCGAGAACATCCATATAAACAGAATTCACTTTAGACTTTGCTGCTTCTTCGGCATAACTTGCCATTTTAACCTGAGAAGAAACTGCGCCACCTTGATAAAACTGACTGCTTGCTTCAAGCATGACTGAGCTATATAAGCCGTCATCTTTATCATTGTTTGGATTTCTGCCGTTAATGGCCTGACTTAAGGAACCTTTTACCGCCAAAGTCGGATACCGACTCAGTCTGGTCTGTTCCTTTTGTGCCTTGGCAACTTCAACACTTGCTTGTGCTGCAATCATTTTTGGGATGGTATTAAACTCAGGTTCACCATATAAATCGGACACTTTCACCAGATCATCTGAAATAATCCAGCCAGTTCGAGATACATCTGCACCCAGCAATGTTCTTAAATGTTGTTGGTACTGACGTAATAAAGATTGCTGAGCAATCAAACCAGACTGGGCAGCTTGCAAATAAGACTGGGCTTGAATTGGATCAGCTTGGCTACTAATACCTGCATTTGCACGTAAATTGGCAATGTCCTGAATTCGCTGAATACCTGCAATTTGCTGCTCGGCAATTTTATTTAATTGAAGATAGCGCTGAATATTGACAATTGATTGCGCAACATCAAGTGCAATATCATCAATGCTGACCAGCACATTGGCCTGTTCAACCTGAACCTTGGCTTGTTCAACATCTACGCCTGATTTAATTTTACCAAAATCATAGAGCATTTGAGTCGCATTTAGGGTTAATAACTGCCGACCACGCTCACCGCTACTCAAGTCACCTGTGGTAATACCACCTGAAAGCTGTGGATAATAACCTGCCTTGGCAAAATCAATACCCGCGTTTTGGCCAGCTAAAGTGGAAATGGCTTGAGAAATATCAGGGTTGCGCTGGATTGCGATTTTCACCGCTTCCTGCAAAGTCATTTTCCTTGATGGCAAATTTGAATAAGATGAAGCTGCTCTATCATTGAGTTGAACAGTAGGAAACTCCTTAACTCTAGATTGATCTAACTTAAAATTACTCAGCTCTTGCATCTTGGCAACTTTAAATTCATCACTACTTTTAGGGGCAAAAAGTTGTGATAAGTTGTCTTTTAGGGTGTGATATTGCTCACTGGGTTTAGCAGCATATATCACCATAGGTACATGCAATGAAGTTAAAAGCATCAACCCTTTCAGGAAAGCCGGCTTTTTACATGTCCTTGTTACTCTTCTCTGGTTATATCCAATCATGCTTGTCTTGTTGATCTTGTTTGTTATCGTTTAAAAGCTTTTACATTCTACATATTTTTTTGCATAAAGAAGCATAATTGCAGGAATAATTCACACATTATATTTTCATCAGGTGAATGAATTAATTTATTGTTTTTAATAGGTAAATATAAAAAAACTAAAAAGAGGCATTGACCTCTTTTTAGACAAATAGATTAACTATTTTATTTAAACTGTAAAATCGTCACCTAAGTAGACTTTACGGACTTGTTCATTATCCAGAATTTCTTGTGGTGTACCTTCTGCAATTACCGCCCCTTCACTCACAATATAGGCACGTTCACAAATTGCCAAAGTTTCACGTACGTTATGGTCAGTAATGAGTACACCGATACCACGATCTTTCAGAGTCTGGATAATATCTTTAATATCTCCAACCGAGATTGGATCAACGCCGGCAAATGGCTCATCAAGTAACATAAATTTAGGATCAGCAGCCAATGCACGTGCAATTTCAGCACGGCGGCGTTCACCACCAGACACACTCATCCCCAATGAATCTTTAATATGACTGATTTTAAAGTCATTTAATAATTCAGTAAGACGTTGTTGGCGCTGTTGCTTATTTAAGTCTTTGCGTGTTTCTAAAATGGACATAATATTTTCAGCAATGGTCAGCTTTCTAAAAATAGAAGCCTCTTGCGGAAGATATCCGATTCCTTTACGTGCCCGTTCATGCATTGCTAAATCGGACATATCAAGATCATCAAGGTGAATTTCACCTTTGTCCATACGCACTAGCCCTACAACCATATAGAAGCTTGTTGTTTTACCAGCACCGTTAGGACCAAGCAAACCAACAATCTGTCCACTTTGCATACTAAAAGATACGTCTTTGACGACCCAACGCTTACTATAGTTCTTTCCTAAGTGCTTAATACACAAAGTTTGGGGTTGTTGAAGAGCTTGCTGCATTAGTCACGCGCTCCTGGAAAGCTTTTTGAACTTGATGGTGGAATAATAATTTGAACACGATTTGTCGATGAGCCTTGAGCTTCAACATCACCTTTGTTCATACTATATTTCAATGAATTACCACGAATGCTTGAACCATCTTGATATAAATATGCACCACCATTTAATGTAATAATGCCTGTATCTGCATTATAAACAATGGTCTGTCCTTCACCACGTGCCACACCTTTATCAGCACTTATTTGTTGCTGAAATTTAGACGGTCTACCCTTGGCAGTAATGGTTTGAATTTCACGCTTAGAGTTTAGCGTAGCAACAATTGAATCGGCTTGAAGCTTCATCGTGCCTTGCTCAATCACGACATTGCCGGTGTAAGTCGTCAAACCAGTTTTTTCGTTATACGTTGCACGGTCTGCCACGAGTGAAATTTGTTGACTACGGTCAGACGGCAATGCAAAAGTCGAAGCTGATGATAAAGCAACGAATGTAATGACCGCAGCTTGTTTTAGGAAAGCTGAAGAACGTTTTAAATTAAGACTTTGGTGCATACTTTCCTCGAATATTAAAAAATTCGTACTGACCGTTATTCAAATTGGCTTTTAATCCTTTGCTGACAAAACTGCCCTGTGGAGACTGAACAATCACTTGATGATTCGTTTCAATTTCTCTGGTCTTTGGATATCCAGTTAACTCATCGGTCTGGAATTCAATTTTCCCCTGTTGAGCAAGTTTAGTTGCTACCACATCACCCGATAATATAACTTTACGGTTATCATCATAGCCATTTGCCTGTTTTGCAAAGAACGTCGCATCAACTTTGCCATCTTTATACATAGAAGCATTGAGTTGATCCAACTTTGATGTTTTTTGTTGCATATCCTGTTCAAGCTGACGAACTTCAGCACGAATATACAAATTGCCTTGATCATCAGTTTGAGTCAAATGGACGCCCTGCGCCGAATATGTCATATTCTTCGCCGAACCAATGTCTAGTTTTTTTGCTTTGCCACTATAGTAGTAATAACCACCACTTATAGCAGCAATAACTACAGCAACAATAGATAAAACTCTGGTATCCATGAGCAGGAATAGCCTACCTTTTTAAGTAATCTTATTATTAATGCGGTACTGCAAGATATTTTTCAAGAAGTTCTTGGTAAATGCCTTTTGCGATCAGTAACATATCACAGACTTCACGTACAGCACCACGCCCGCCCATTGACTGGGTAACTAAATGCGCACGGCGACGCACTTCTTCATGACCATTTGGCACCGTGACACTCATTCCTGCTATTGCAAAAGCAGATAAATCAGGCCAGTCATCGCCCATATACAAGCAATCGGCAGGCAAAATATTAAACTGTGCACAAGCTTCGCGTAATGCAGAGCCTTTGTCTTCACGGCCTTGAAAAACGAGATCTACACCTAAATCAGACATACGTTTTTCAACGATATTACTTTTTCGGCCTGTGATAATAATGATCTTCATGCCCGCTTGCTGTGCAAGTTTCATTCCTAAACCATCACGAATATCAAACGACTTAATCTCATCGCCACTATTCGTTAAAGTTACAAAGCCATCACTCAAAATACCATCAACATCCAGAACCAATGCCTGTAAATGACGTGCTTGTTCTAACAATGCATAAGATGCCATTGATTAATTTACCCCTGCCTGAATAAGGTCATGCATACTAATTACACCAATCACTTTATTTTGGTCATCCACCACAACAAATTGACTAATTTTTTTCAGGTTAAGCTGTTGTAGAGCTTCCACCGCACGTGCTTCTTGAGAAATAGTTGACGGTTTTTTTGTCATCACTTCAGAAACCGGTAAATTCACGTCGAAACCTTGCTGTCTATCAATTAAACGACGCAAGTCACCGTCGGTAAAAATACCCAGCAAATGTTCCTCATCATCAACAATCGTCGTCAAGCCTAAACGCTTATTAGAAATTTCGTAAAGCACTTGATTCATTGGCGTATTTGGTGAAACTTTTGGCAATTCATCGCCTGTATGCATCAGATGTTTTACATGTAAAAGTAAGCGCTTACCCAATGCTCCAGCAGGATGCGAGCGAGCAAAATCATCTGCGGTAAAACCACGAGCTTCAAGTAAAGCAACAGCCAGCGCATCACCCAATACTAACGTCGCTGTCGTGCTCGATGTCGGAGCTAACCCTAATGGGCACGCTTCGTCAGACTCACCTAAAGTTAAAGCAATGTCGGCATTTTGAGGCATTGGCCCTTTATCAGTACGGCTAATGGTAATAAGAGGTACACCAAGATGTTTGATGAGTGGCATTAACATCATGATTTCATCACTTTTTCCAGAATTGGAAATCGCAATTAATACGTCGCCACGAACCAGCATTCCCAAATCGCCATGCCCAGCTTCGCCCGGATGCATAAAGAAAGATGGTGTGCCAGTTGAAGCAAAAGTCGCAGCCATTTTACGGCCAATATGCCCTGACTTCCCCATGCCAGTAATCACAACACGGCCTTTACACTGTAACAATATTTCACAAGCCTGATTAAAACTGTCATTAATTTGTGTTGCTAACACGTCTATTGCTTGCTGCTCAATACGCAATGTTGCTAATGCGCTGCTTTGAAAATCTGTAGGGTTGGGCATACGAGTTTGACTCAAAATAATTGATCTGATCTCTTGTGAAGATCGGTGATTTTAATCAAAAGATTTGGGGGCATTCTAACATAACTCAATCATATACACGTTTTTAAATGTATAAGATTTCACAAGCTTATAAAATTCTTGCATAAAACTTTGTGAAAAATGATGCATCAGTTATGATGTAACACTGTTTTTGTTGAGTGTTTGAAAACCCTTATGCAACCGTTTGTTTTATATAACTCTGAGCAACGAAAAAAAGTTGAATTTGTACCTCGCAAAGAAGGTCACATCGATATGTACGTCTGCGGAATGACCGTTTACGATTACTGTCATATCGGGCATGCTCGAGTTATGGTTGCATTTGACTACATTATACGTTTCTTACGTAGTCAAGGCTGGAGTGTTCGTTATATTCGTAACATTACCGACATTGACGACAAAATCATTAAGCGTGCGAATGAAAATGGTGAAACCATTCAGCAGCTCACCACTCGTTTCATTGATGCAATGAATGAAGATGCAGCAAATTTAGGCTGTGCTGCACCCGATGAAGCACCTAAAGCGACTGAATATATTAATCAGATGCAAAATATGATTGGCAATCTGGTCAATAAAGGTTCTGCTTACCCTGCTGCAAATGGTGATGTTTATTTTGAAGTCACCAAATTTGAAAAATATGGTCGCCTCTCTGGACGCAAGCTTGATGATATGCAAGCAGGCGCAAGTGACCGTGTTGATGTAGAAGTTGAAAAGAAACATCCGTTTGACTTTGTACTTTGGAAACATGCCAAAGAAAATGAACCTTCATGGGCGTCACCTTGGGGCAATGGTCGTCCGGGTTGGCACATTGAATGTTCAGCAATGTCAACTTGCTGCTTAGGCAACCACTTTGATATTCATGGTGGTGGTTCAGATTTAATGTTCCCTCACCATGAAAATGAAATTGCGCAAAGTGAGGCGTCAACTGGTGAACAATATGTAAACTACTGGATGCATGTTGGCTTCATTAACGTTGATGGTGAAAAGATGTCTAAGTCTTTAGGCAACTTCTTTACGATTCGTGACGTGATGGAGAAGTTCCACCCTGAAGTGATCCGCTACTTTATTGTGTCTTCACACTATCGTAGTCCTGTGAATTTCTCTGATGTGGCACTCAAAGAAGCAAAAACTTCTTTAACTCGCTTCTATCATTCATTTAAAGCTTATCAACAAGTGTACGGCCAAACGACAATTGAAACGCTTGATCAAAGTTTTATTGAGCGTTTTAACAATGCGATGTGTGATGACTTCAACACTGCCGAAGCAATGGCTGTATTGTTTGAACTCAACAAAGAATTGAACCGTGCTGTAAAAGAAGAGCAAGCTGACCAAGCGACTGTGCTTTATTCAACGTTACGTCACCTCACCAACATTTTAGGTTTGGTACAACACAATGTAGATGATTTCTTAAAATCAGATATTGGACAAGAAGCGCTTACTTTGTCTGATGCTGAAATTGAAGATTTTATTCAACAACGTGTTGATGCAAAAAAAGCAAAAGACTTTGCGAAAGCAGATGGTATTCGCCAGTCGTTGCTCGACCAAGGTGTTGTATTAGAAGACACTCGCCAAGGGACAGTTTGGCGTCGTGCTGATTAAATGTTCAATTAAATCACAAGAGTGTTGACACTTTAGTGAAACACTCTATAATGTGCTCACATTGCGGGAATAGCTCAGTTGGTAGAGCATAACCTTGCCAAGGTTGGGGTCGCGAGTTCGAGTCTCGTTTCCCGCTCCAAGATTTAAAAACCACTTAATTCGAAAGGATTAGGTGGTTTTTTTATTGTCTATTGGTCAATTCAAAATTCGCATTAAAAAACGCTTTATATTTCCATTGCAGTACCATGAAATTTGGAGTGTTATTATGCAAAAGCCGGTTAAGCGCGGGGACGCGTGGCGCATCACTGTCCGTTATTTAGGCAAACGTTATGCAGCTACTCGAGATACTGCGAGTGAGTGTGAACAATGGGCCGCTAAAAAATTATTAGAATTACAATCTTAACAGGCTAATCCTGAGTCTGAAAAAATCCATATCTCCTTCTATGCCCTTTTTGAACAGTACTATCAAGAAGAAGGCAGAAAAATGAAGAGTGCTCGCTTAATTGTTCAAATGCTTAAATACCTAAAGAAAAAAGAATAATGAAAATATAATTAATATTTTATGATTAAACCCATCATTAAGTTTTTATTGATATTGAAATTAAAAATTAGCTTAAAAGTATATTATCGCAAAGTCTCCCCCATTGAGGAGACTTTCTAAGTATTAAATGAATTAAGGATGAATTTTTTTCAATCCATCTTCTACAGCAAATTTAGCTTCCTCCCACTGTAAACGTGAACTGCCTTTAACTTGTTCCCATTTAGTTTTCAATTTAGATTCAACCTCGGAAAAATTAATTTCTGCATTATTAGGTACACGATTTTCATAACCTAAACGATAAGCCGCCCGATAATCACGATCATATTCTAGATTCTTGTTTTCAGTATAATATGGCATTTTTTTATAGTTTTCTCGCCAATAATTATCTTCTTCTTGCCAGTAATTACTATCATCTTTTTGATTATTTGTTTGAGCTATATCATTACCTGCTATTCCCCCTACCACACCCCCAATAATCCCCCCAACAACAGCACCTGGAGGACCCCCAACAACACCGAATGCAGCCCCTATAGCCGCTCCTCCCAAGGTTCCTGCACTTACAGCTGCCAAATTTTCTCCCCCTTCATTCATATCAGGTATATGATTGTTATTGGTCGGTGGTGAGTTTAAATCTGGACGAGCATTATCATTTGTGGATGAAGTATCTTGTATTGGTTTGCTATTTAATACATTACTATTGGAAGATGGCTCTTTTTGAATCGTATGATTACCATCTGAAATTGATTGTTTTGTATTTACCATTTTCTTACTCCCTATATTTTAAAATCTAGTGTCTTTTAAAAGAGCTAGAACATAAAAAGGATTTTTGGAATATGCTGAACAATTATTAGTATAATTTACGTTTCGGTTAGTTGTGTTTTATAAGTGTCCAAATTAAGTGAGGAGATGTTATTAATTAATAAAAAGTATTTCTCATTTATAAAAATTCTTGTCCAGAGAGTCTTCACAATTACATCATGCTTCATTTCACAATCGTTATATTTCGCTAGAGTAAACATTGCCGATAACATTCCAGCTTTACCCTGACCGACAAGAAATTATGATTTTATTTATAAACAATTTAAAAAGCCTAGTTAATTAATACTAGGCTTTTTAAATGTATTTTAAAAAAATAATAATTGTATATTACTTCATCTTTTTAAATATATCTTCAGCTGCTTTTAGGTGTTTCGCAACAGCATCACGTGTTTGTAGGAGCATATTTTTTAATTCAGAACTTTTCGTGTTTGGTATTAACTGCTTATCAATTATCGTCAAAACTTTACGGTGAACTTTAACTTGACTCATCATGTAATTTTTATCAGTATCTGATGTTATTTGATTAAGCTTACTAACAATTTTATCACTATCATTTTGCAATGATTTACTAAGATTACTGGTTTGTGAAATCAACTGTAACCGACTTGCCAACGCTTGTGCATTTTTTTCATTGGCTGAATGTTCTTTAATCATCATTTCAGCATATTTCTTAGCTTCATCCATTTTTAGTTTTGGCAATGCAGTTTTTGCCTGCTTAATTTCACCATTATTAGCTGTACTTAATATCTTGAAAATTTGACTATCAGTCAAATTTTCATGGTTTTCATTTAATATTTTAGAGTGATTCTTCCCATCATTTATAGTTTGTTGATTCGCTGCCATAATCTCAAATGCACTGAAACTTAAAACACCACTAATTGCGATACAGCTAATAATTTTCTTCGTTAAAATAGCTTTCATACCAATATCCTTTAACTTAATTCATGAGTATTTCCACTTATGGGTAGCTTTTTCACATTTCCATTCTATATCCCTACTTGTAAATTCAAGGTTGGGTTTATTTATTCATTATTTCAATTAACCATACTTATACCGCTCGTTGAATATTCTTCGCAAAGGGTAAATAGCTTATTTAAAGTAGATGATATAAATTTAATAATGAATCATGCATCTGTATCCAATCTTATTAATGTAAATATAAAATATATATAATTTTAAAAAACATTAACTTAAAAACAATTTTTATTTTTTATTTTTACGAAAATAACAATAAAGCTCGTTATATTAACTTATAGATACTAAAGCTAAAATTAAATATATTTAAAGAAAATTTAAACCAATTTAACTTATTCGCACATCTATAAAAAAGCGTTCTCCTAAAGACTTTAATTCACACACTGCACACAAACAGTGACATGCACTTTTGTAGATATCGTATGAGCTGTGCATCCTGAAAGTAGAATACACAGCGAAATCAGAACCTTCATAGTGAAACGCGGTTAGCGATCCAACCATAAAAGAATTGCTCTTGGGTAGGATTCCTTTCACAGATTTCTATGTAACGCTGGCCCTGCATGATATTAAGTACTCGCACTAATACTTTCTCTCCTTCTTTACCGCGCTTAGCCAGTGTTAGTGAAAAGGCTTACTATCCTTAATTCCATCTACTCTCATGCTGAGTTATCTACTCCTCCATTTATTATTGACTCTCCACGACAACAAGATATTGATTCTGATAATTATCATAATATGCTTAATATTTTAATTAGTAATACACCTGACGATGTACAGTTAATTATTGCGGCAGTGCAAAATAACTTTATTGACAGCATTAAAGGAAACTTTGAAGAAATTAACCTTGAATCAACACCTTTAACTGCAGAAGAGTATGAACTTGCCAATTTCTTAATCTTACATAGTTAAATAATTTGACCTTAACTTATACACAACAAAAAGCCCTCTGAAATTCCGAGGGCTTTTTATAACTAAGAGGTAAGTAAGAATCAAAAACCTATTTTCCAAACCCCAGCTAGCTATTCCCCACTACCCCCTCAAATATCATTAGCCAATTCTTTTGCTAAACATTGTTCATGCCAAGTGGTTTGAAAATTTTCGACAGCTTTTGATTTAATGAGAGGGTCTTCAAATAATTTTGAAGAATATGCAGATTTGATAAGCTCTTGATAAATTTGTTTGGCTTGTTGCTCTTCAAGATGATTGGCTATGTCGTGTAACTCTTTAGCTGGCACCTCATGTTGTCTAGCATCCATCACGCCACTTGCTGCTTTTTTAACAGTTTCACAGTAATGAAGTTGCATTGCTTCTGACGCTGCATAACATGGAATAGAAATTGCGCTGATAAAGAGGAATATAAATCTCATAGTCTCACCTTAATTTGACGCGCAAGGTTAACAACTAATCTTCCAAAATTTAAGTTAAGAAAGGTTACTTTTTCTTTTCTCCGCTTTTACACTTGCAAAAAAATAAGACGGCGCGATTAATTTCATTTCACCTTTTGCACTTGAGTATCAGAAGCATTAAGCACTTTTCCATCTGCTCTGACTGGCGCCATGAATGGAATTTGCTGACCTGTGTTTTTATCAATTAACAGCGAATGACGCTCACCATTTTCAAATAGGTTATGTTCACCCCATTGCCTTAGAGCCACAACAACTGGAAACAAACTCTCCCCTTTAGCGGTCAATACATATTCTTGATAGACCGTACCATCCGAAGCATCTTGCATTTCAAGCACGCCTGCATCAACCAGCTTTTTCAGTCGATCAGAAAGAATATTTCGCGCAACTCCCAGACTTCGCTGGAAGTCTCCAAAACGGCGCATTCCATCAAAAGCATCACGCACAATAAGCAGTGACCACCGATCTCCGATGAAATTAACACAGCGTGCAACAGGACAAGGCTCATCTTTTAAAGATGTAGAGTTCGCCATTAAATTTCCTTATGGGTGATTAGGAACAAGATACCTAGTTGCATTTTAAAACTAGTAGACTTAACATTCAACTAGTTTCATTTTAAAACCAATTTAGAATTATGAAGTCTTCTCACACCTCCGCATTGCCGGCAAGACAGAACAATGCAAAAGTTATAGAGATGTCTCAGAGCTTGATATTGCTGTTTGCTATTGCAAGTGGTGCAAGCGTAGCAAATGTCTATTATGCCCAGCCTTTGCTCGACATATTGGCTAGGGACTTTAACATTAGTCATTCCGCCATCGGTGGTGTAGTTACAGCCACTCAAATTGGTTGTGCGCTGGCGCTAATCTTTCTAGTGCCGTTGGGTGATCTTGTAAATCGGCGTCGTTTAATGGCTATTCAACTCGTAGCATTGATATCTGCATTGCTAGTAGTTGCTTTTGCTCATTCTACGGTTGTTCTTTTGGCAGGAATGCTTGCCGTAGGTTTACTCGGCACAGCCATGACACAAGGGCTTATTGCTTATGCTGCGAGTGCTGCTGCTCCGCATGAGCAAGGACATGTAGTTGGCACTGCACAAAGTGGTGTATTCATTGGCTTACTACTTGCCCGAGTGTTTTCAGGAGGAATTAGCGATGTAGCGGGTTGGCGTGGCGTTTACTTTTGTGCAGCTGTAATCATGCTGGTAATTGCTTTACCACTTTGGAAACATCTCCCTCGTTTAAAAGTTCAGCCCGTTTCAATGCACTATTCGCAGCTTCTGGCTTCTATGTTAAAACTACTGTGCCAAGAAAAAGTGCTACAAGTCCGCGGTGTCTTAGCTTTACTCATGTTCGCGGCATTCAATATTTTTTGGAGTGCACTAGTATTACCGTTGAGTAAGCCACCTTATAGTTTTTCACATACGATTATCGGGTCTTTTGGTCTTGTTGGAGTTGTTGGCGCTCTGGCCGCCGCCCGTGCTGGAAAATGGGCCGACCGCGGATATGCTCAGCGTACAAGCTTGGCGGCACTCGTTATATTATTAATCGCTTGGGGGCCACTTTCACTCATGGCGTACTCACTCTGGGCTCTGGTAATTGGCATCGTATTATTAGACTTGGGCGGACAAGCTCTTCATGTGACCAATCAGAGCATGATTTTTCGTACTCGTCCCGAAGCTCATAGCCGGCTTGTTGGGCTATACATGCTATTTTATTCAATCGGCAGTGGACTAGGTGCTATCAGTACAACAGCTACCTACGCCTATGCAGGATGGCTTGGTGTGTGTGCTCTCGGTGCAGGTGTTAGCCTGTTGGCGCTATTATTTTGGTGGAGAACGCTACACGTCTTAAGTCACTCTTCATGAAATCTCCTCTGACAAACTAAATGTTGATATGAAATGTTAGTCAGTTACTATTAGAAATAGATAAGCCCCGTATAGGAACAAAATTGGGTATTAATAATAAATTGATTTTCGCAGTTGTATTTGCCCTTCTGGCGGGATGTCAGCGGCAAGAGGCAAACGAAAATACGAGTGCGGTGAAACTGCCTGTTTATCAATCTAACGGCGTTTTTGCATCAGCACGCTTAAAAGGAATATTGCAGCTAAAACAAGAATGCCTCTATGTGAACGATATCCTCATTATTTTTCCTGAAAACACTGCTCAGTGGGATTCTGAAAAAGACACTTTAAGTTATAAAGGTAAACTTATCGCCATAGGTAATGAGTTAGATATTGTTGGGGGTTTTGGTAATTTTGAGCAAGACAACCTACGTATTAAACATTTGAGCCCAATGTGTGATCATCAAAACATTTGGTTTGCAGGATAATCTATAGTTGGGACGAGGCCAAATCTCGCTCCCCGCCCAAACTGATTTATTAAACTAGATTGATATCAGTTTTATATATTTTTCTAACAGGTAACCAGAAGTAAATATAAATTAAGAGAATGACCCAACCCAACAATACATCTCCGATTAAATGTGGAGATTCATGCGTCATCACTAACCCCATAACAAGCATTGCACCGAAATGAGCAATATTGGCAAACAGGGTAAATTCAAAAAATAGATAGTTTTTTAGAGGGTCATTGGCCGCTTTTAGTATAAACCAGCCCCATACAATATAGATGACTGAGATCATCAACTCGTAATGTTCACCCCCACCATGCAGCTCTCCCCAGCGAACTAATCGAACAAGAAATTTACCCCATTCAAACTGAAGTAAAATTGCAGGAATATTTAAAAAGATAAAAAGCGCTGCACCTGCAAAAAATAGAAGAAAGCTAATTCCCATAATTTTTGCAACGAGACTAAATCTAGATATTTTTATCTGATGAGTTGCCGACATAATTTATATCCTCATTGATATAAAACGTTAATTTATAATTTTAAGACGCGCGTAACCGACGATTTTTGAGAATGCCTAACCCTTTATCTTTAATATCCAGAATAAAAGATTTAAGTCCATTTTCCTCGGGAATTGGTAAGCGCCCACGCCCCAATCGATGCATTTGACGTGTATACCAAGTAATTTCCAATGACCCCAAATTATCAATAAACTTAAATCCAGTCGTTAAAGGTTTGACTTGGTTTATGGTTTCAAGCCCGCTTAATAAACGCTTTGAAGCCAACGGTTCAATTGCAAAAATTCGCCCAAGGCCAACAAAATCTAAATCATTATTTAATAATGAGCTTTCAATACCTTGCAGACTTCTAAAACCTCCAGTCACCATAAGTGGAACTTTACTTTGTTCACGAACTTTTTTAGCAAAATCTAAAAAGTAGGCTTCACGAGAGATTGTTGATTCTTTCGGAGTTCCCAACTGCATAATGGGTTTTTCGTATGTTCCGCCAGAAATCTCAATTAAGTCGATTCCCACCTCATCCAGTGCTTGAATGGTTGCCAGCGATTCTTCTTCGGTAAAACCACCTCTTTGAAAATCGGCTGAGTTCAATTTAATACTTACAGGATAGTCAGGCCCGACTCGATTGCGAATTTCCTTGTAGACCTCAAGAACAAATCTACGTCGATTTTCGATATTTCCGCCCCACTGATCTATACGGCGGTTATGATGCGGAGAAAGGAACTGACTAATTAAATAACCATGTGCGCCATGTAACTGAACACCTGTAAACCCTGCTTTCTTAGCAATTTCAGCAGTGTTTGCGTAGCGTTGAATAAGGTCTTGAATTTCGTCATGAGTCAGCTCGCGCGGTGTAGCAAAAACGGCTGTCATTTTAGGGCCAAATGGCACGGCTGAAGGCGAAACAGTTTCTTTATTTAACCCTCTAATTGCTTGTTTACCGGGGTGGTTTATTTGCATCCAGACTTCACTACCACCAGATTTAGCAACTTCTGCCCATTCTTTAATTAGGGCTAAATCTTTTTCGTCTTCAATAATGACATTACCCGGTTCGCCAATTGCTCTAGAGTCAATCATTACATTACCGGTAATCAAAATCCCGACTCCAGATTGCGACCAAGTTCGATATAGTTGAATCAACTCTTTACTTGGCCGTCCATCTGTATGCGCCAGCCCTTCACTTAAAGCTGATTTAATCAGCCTATTCTTGAGCGTAAAATTATCTTTTAAAACAAATGGTGTCGCCAGTTTTAATTCATTGTTCATTTTAGACCTCCAGCTTTATTTTTATGCAGTGAGCTTTTGAATATAGTTACGAATAGGCTTTGCGATTAAATCAGGATGGCTAGCAATTCCCCAGTGACCCGCATGAATATCAGTACGTGTAAAAGATGAATTAACCCATCTGTCCTGTTTATCTACAATATGTTGAGGCACAAAGCGGTCTTTGGTCATCGATAAAACATGTACAGGCACTGAGGTATAACGCTTTTTAGAGTTGATTAATGGCTTAAATAAATTCAATCGATAGAAACCTAACCCACGTATGGCATTTTTAAGTTGGTTAGGATGAGGCGTAACTTTCTTACCTTCGAGTTGAGAAACCACTTGTGGCCATATTTTTGATAGTCCCAGATACCAGCTTAACTCTGGAATAATTGGAATATTAAAAAACAACATGTAACTCGAAGAAATCATCTGCTTGATAGCCGCAAACTTTCTCGCAGGCTCTTTACTGTTCAGATTTTCTTTAAACCATATACCTGCATGATCAATACTTGGGGCTAAAGCCGTATAACTTTTGATATATGGTTTTAATTTGTCATCCAAAATAGCTTCCCAACCTTGAAGAGCACCTAAATCATGGCCAATCAAATGTACGGGTTGATGCGGACTAGTTTGTTGAATCACTTCTTTGATATCAGAAATGAGATAATCCATCTGGTACCCTGCTCGTGATAACGGAGTTCCAGATAAACCTGTGCCTCGCACATCATAAGTCACAATATGAAAATCTGATTTCAATAATGAAGCTAAGTCATCCCAGATCTGTGCCTCGTCTGGATAACCATGAATAAATACCAGTGTTTCACGGCCTACGGATGCCTGCCCCCATTCATAAATAGATAGCGTGACATCAGCCGACTGAATATACCTTTGTTGTTTTTCAATAGTTGTATTCATATTAGCTCACCAATCCTTTTTGTATTTCTTCATAAAGTTTGACCGCGGGTGAACGATTTATATAATCCAGTGCAAGCTCTGTTGAACCTTCATAGTAAGGATGATATGAAAGTTTAAAAAAGTTTTTAGTGATAGCCATAAACCATATAGGACTTGGCACCAACTCTTGAGAGCTTGCTTTAAACCATTGTCGCCAAAAATCAAGACGGCCTAAGCTTTGCTGAGATTTAGGTAAGCTACAATCTACTGCTGCGAGCTCTTGCGTGCCTTTAACCATTAAATAAGTAAAAATGGGTGCCGTAATACTCATGATTGCAGCGCGTAATGCATAACTACCACCTAAATGCTCAAATAAATCAAAAGCAACTGTTCTATGTTCAACTTCTTCTGCACAATGCCAAGTAAATAAATCACTTACTGCTGGGTCACAACCTTTTTCTTCCCAATGTGCTTTTGTCAAAACATATTGGCCTAATGCACAGGTGTAATGTTCAGCAGCAGCGACAATGCCCACACGAAACAATAACCAAGGCTTTTGCATACGCTTTGGTAGCGCTTTTCCAAGAGGCTTATCTGCAAGCATATAATCAAATAGTTCAATTACGCGCTCATACTGCTTTTCAATATCAACTCCGTAACGCTGAATATATTTTTCAACAGATTCTTTGTGTGCTTGAGCATGAATCGCTTCTTGGCGGATAAAAGTTTCTACATCTTTTTTTAATTTTTCATCGGTTATAAAAGGCAAAGCCTTATTAAAAATACGGCAGAAAAAGTATTCTCCTCGCACAAGCGTAAAACTGAAATGATTTACAGCATGACTTCCTATTGGAGATTGTGGCATCCAGTGTAATGGTGATTCATTCCACTCAAAAGCAACACGGCGTGGAAATAAAGGCCATAAAGTTTTAGAAGCCATATCTTTGAATGTGTTTGGGTACATGTTCTTTTTCTCTTCCTCAAGATAACTACACACTAAGTTCTAAAAAGGAACTTGTTAATATCTTTAAAGGACAATTCCGGTGTCAGAATAGTCAAAACCCCAAATCACATTTGAAAAATAAATAATCAGGCTTAAAACTGCGGCAAGAATATAAATTAAAAAAAGCCCCCATCTGGGAGCTTTTTATGGAAGTAGGCTCAGTGTGAGCATCTCTACCAAAAATTAAGTTGGATTAATCTCTGCTGTTAATCTTTGCAAATCATGACCTGAAGGTGCTTGGTAAACACGTAAACCAAATTCAGGAAGAATCGCAATTAAATGATCAAAAATGTCTGACTGAATTGCTTCATAAGCAACCCATGCAGTTGTATTGCTAAATGCATAAATTTCTAAAGGCAAACCTTGGCTAGTAGGCTGTAATTGGCGAACCATAATGGTTTGATTTTGTGCAATACCTTTATGCTGGCGCAAGTAAAATTCAACATACGCTCTAAATGTGCCAATGTTGGTTAAACGGCGTTTGTTATAGCGTGACTGATTACTTAACTGCTTATTAAACTCTTCAATTTCAGAATTCTTTGCATCAAGATATTGGTCTAATAATAAAAATTCTTTGAGTTTTTGTTGTTCTTCATCAGTCATAAAATGAACACTACTTTGATCTAGAAAGAGTGAACGTTTCATTCGACGGCAGCCAGAATTACTCATGCCTCGCCAGTTTTTAAAAGTATCGGTAACCAGCTTATTGGTGGGAATAGTGGTGTACGTTTTATCAAAATTTTGAACAGTCACCGTGTGTAAAGAAATATCAATTACATCACCATCTGCATTCAGTGAAGGCATCTCAATCCAGTCACCAATACGAACCATGTCATAAGATGCAATTTGCACACTGGCAACCAAAGATAGAATGGTATTTTGGAAAACGAGCATTAATACCGCTGCCATCGCACCAAAACCTGCAAGTAAAGTGAACACATCCTTTTTAAGAAATGTTCCTAAAATCATCAGGCCACAAACGACAAATAAAATTAATTTAACAAGTTGTAAGTAACCTTTAATCGGCTTGTTTCTAGATTTCGGATTCCGCTGATAAATAAGATTGAAGATATTTAACAGCTCACTGACTGTAAGCGCGAGTGTCAGAAAAATAAATGCCTGCGCCCCCATTTCTACAAAAGAAATAACCTTCTGCGTTAGATGTGGAACGGTTGCAATACCGTTCATAATGACAACGGCCGGCACAATATTGGCAAATTTCTTTATGACACTATGTTGAGCAAAAATAGATTGATTTGGTGATTTGAGTTTTGTAATTAAGTGCCGAACGCCCCGAACAATAATCCGTTTAGCAATAAAATTTGCCATTGCTGCAAATAAAATCAAAATCGTGAGTGAAACCAACATCTCAAGCCATGGATAATGGCTTAATTCAACTTTTAATTCACGAAAAAAACTTAAAAAATCCAATCTTCTACCCCTTAAAACTTTATTTTCGAGAATTTTAGGCGTTAAGTGAATTTATAATAAGAGTTATTTACATATGTAGTCACAAATACAACAAGTAGGTTATATACTTGGCTTCATTGACTGTATTCCTGTTTTTCGCTCATTTGAGTTATTCAGGTCTACCGCCATTTATTTACGGCGATAACATTTTTTATTTTATGGATAAAGACTGAAAATCTAAAAGTGATCATCCGTAAGAAAGATCATAACAAATACAAAGTAGGTAAAATAATTAATATTAAATATGACTCTAAAAATTTAAAAAATATTTCTATATTAGGTCAAATCATGCTTTGACCTCTTACAGATTGTTTAAAAAGTACGATAGCCCCTCTGGAGTGCGTCCGTTTAATCTGCTACTTGTTGTTACTCGTACTAAATTACTCCACGTAATACTCCTAGATTTTCTTTTAAATTTCTCAATTAAAGAAATATCTTCGTGACACGAAATAGGCTCAAAACCACCCACGTCAAGATAAACCTCCGCACTGAAACTTAAGTTTGCCCCATGAATATGCTGATGATTCATTTGATCTTGATAATGCGCTAAATATTTCTGCTGCTTGATCATGGATAAATGACTTAAATCATCTAGACTCACCGTACCGCAAATTGCATCTGTGGGTTGATGTTGAATTTGATATAGCAACCAATCAGGACTTACTACACTATCTGCATCTGTGCATGCAATCCAGGTCACTCCGCGTTCAATTAAATGACGAATACCCACATCTCTCGCCTTTCCAACACAAGCATAGTGACACTCAATCCAATTAACCTGATGGCTTTGTACCACGGACCATGATTGATCTGTACAATTATCAAGTACAACAACAACTTCCACTTGATAATTACTCACGTTTTCTCTGGCAACGTGAATGGAGTGTAGACAGGCTGATAAATATTGCTCTTCATTATGAGCTGGGACGACAACGCCTATTTTCATCTTAGCTCTTCCTGCTGTGCTAATGAAGATGAGTTCACTGTCCAAAGATCAACCATGAAATCTGGATCGTTTAAACTTAAATAATGATGAAATGGAAAATGTTGTTGAAAGCTTTGATGTACTTGCTGAGCATTTAATTCAAAGTCTTTAATTTCATGGCGCCAGTGGCAGCAAAGAATTTCCCCATCGACATTTAAACTATGCTTTAATTTTTCTATAAACTGATGTAATTCGGCTTCGGATAAATAATAAGCCACTTCACTAATAAGAATCAGATCGAATTTTTGAACTAAATATTCTTCTGGTATTTTTCTATTTTCAACAACCACATGTTCAAATGCCTGCAAACGTTGAGAGGCAAGTTGAACAGCATAATCAGAAACGTCTAGGCATAAAAGCTGGGCAGCACGTTGAGCTAAATGAACACTCAAATGCCCATTTGAACAGCCGACTTCTAAAACTTTTTGATAGTGTGGTCGTGTTAATAATGCAAGACAAATTTGTCTTTTGCGAGCTTCATACCAATGATAATCATAGCCCCATGGATCATTATTATTACGATACAACTCCTCAAAATAGACGCGAGAATGAATCACTCAGATAAACCTCATAAGGCATTAATAAACGGCTAATTGTATTTGGAGATAAAATTGCAGCCTTTCCCGTGCTTTGATCTACTTCAATTTGGGTTTTAAACTGCAATATTGCTTCATGTTTTTTTGCTAATTGTTCTTCTGTCAGCTTATAAGCTTTTGCTCGATGCCAATCAATTCTCGGATCTAAAGGCATAGCCCAATGCCACGCCCAGATTAAGACGTGTAAACACACTAACTGCCGATCTTCTGCAAAAGCTTGTACTATTTTCCCCACGGCTTCATGGTCTGGGTGACCATCAAATGCATAGCTACAAATGAGGATATCCTCTGCTTGAACTATTCTGCTTAAGCCCTGCCAAAGTTGTGTAGTCTGGCAATGTATCTGCCCATCTAATAAATTGAGTTCAATTCTCTCGACAGCTTCTGAAACACCTAAACACTTCAAAGCAGCCAAACTTTCTTGTGGTCGAAGAATATTGAGCTCATCTGGACTATATTTATTAGAATCAGGATGACTTTGTGTTCCATTACTGACTGCTAAAATAATAATTTTGCAATTCTGCGCCATGAGTTGCTGCATTAATCCCCCACAACCCAGAATTTCATCATCTGGATGTGGAGCTACAATCACCACTCTTTTAAAGTGCAATGACTCAAGATTAAGAGAATCTAAGGGATGCTCTTCAAATGCCTGTAGCCACTTCTCTTTCGGTGTTCCTTCGCCCGAAATCATACGGTCTTCTACAAGAGGATGATTTAAAGTTCCCATAAACTTTCCTCCGGCAAACAAAGTTCCGCAATCTGTTCATAATCAAAAGCTGCATGACTTTGCCGAATGAATACAGGCAAATCAGCCATCAAATTTGCAAAAGTAGATTGCTCACAAAAAGGTCGAGCGCCTAATGCTTTTCCGACCAGTTCAATGGCTTTCTGACAACATTGCTCCGTTTGCGCACGTAATATACGCACTTCTCGCTCATGACTTAACATGGGCTGTTTATCAATCAGAACCGAGACATATTGAAAATATTGTTTAGTGATTTCTAACTGCTGAGTTAATTCACCTAAATACATTTTTTTAAATGCATTTGGATTTACCTGACAACTCTGTTGTAAAAAAACCGCTAAACGAACGGCGGCACCATACCAACAAGCCGCCACCCCAGCAGCGCCATGCCAAAACCCCGGACGCTCTAAATAAGCGTTAGGCTGACCGATGGGTTTAACCGGCGTATTTTCAAAAGTGACTCTGGCTGTCTGCGTAGCGTGCATCCCTACTGCATGCCATTGGCTTAAATCGGCACGAATTGATGAATGATTTAAATCCACAATACAAAGCTGTGATTGTCCTTCGTTATCTTTATAACTTATTAAAGCTTTTTGAATAAATTCCGCCCCAGAGCACCAAGGTTTTATGCCATTACAAAGATTATCTTTTATTTGCAAAGGCGCTGGTCCACCGTCTGCTGCCCAAACCGCCCAAATCTGATTATCTATTTCAGCTTGGTAACCTAATTCGTTTAAAATACTTAGAGCATCACAATGTGATTCAAACAGTTTAGCTAGACTTAAATCAAAACCTGCAATCTGAGCAAAAAGCTGCCAACGTTGATAAGTTTGTCCGGAAGCAGGATAAGGTAAATTCTCTGCTGATTTTACCAAGTGATAGAGTAAATTTAGATGCTGCTTACTTTTATCTTCAGCTAACGCATATTCAAATTCACTCAACATACTCAATATCGTCATGTTTATAGGTATTTTGCTATTCATTACGATTAATTATTTACAAGTATTAAATTAACCCTATCTGAACCCAACTGTTTAAATAAACACATAAATTGTAATAAAAAGATAAATATTATTAGATTTATATCTAATTATTTCATTGTTATTCAAATGCACTTATTAGGTGAACTTATAAACCCGTCATGTAAGGATTATTAAAAACCCAACATTTAGCCGATTATTTCAAGTAACTTAGTTTCTACCGTTTTTCTATTTGTAAAGAAGAGGTCCAAAATGAATACTTTAAATATTAATGATATTAAAAAACACGCAGATGTTATTGCTTCATGTGGTACTAAAGTAGGAACAGTTGACCATCTCGATGGTGAAAATCAATTAAAGCTGACTCGAGACGAAAGCGGCCAACATCACCTTATTCCTACTGGATGGATTGGGGAAGTCAAAGAAAACCAAGTCATACTCAATAAAAATTCAGAAGAAGTTAAAGATCAGTGGCAAGCAATCTAGACTTTTAAGCACGATAAGTGAATTACCGTGAACTTTATAATAAAGAGTTTCAGCTTAAAAAATAAATAGGCTTAAAAACTTTAAAGCTTAACTGACAAAAAATGAAGGCTCCTTTTAGTAAGGGAGCCTTTTTTATTGATCAAACTTCTAATTTAGACCTTTTTTATCTCTATAAGCCTATTGTTGGTTGTTTTTGTCCTTTACTCACATGGTGATCAATTTTACTTAATGCTAAAAATTGTCCATTCACATTAAATTAACAATTATGAATAGGGTGACGTAGATGATTACAGGGAACCACCAGCTTAAAGCTCGAAAAGTATATTTTGATTTTGCAGAGTCATCTGTATGTTGGATGCCGAATGATCCGCTATGCTCACACGTAGCAAATGGTATTAATATGCTTTTGCCGGCTGGTGAATTTTGGTTTTGCCGTGTGTTTAATAAAACCCTTCCCTTCATTACCGATCAAACATTAAAACAAGAAGTAATTGGCTTTGTTCGTCAAGAAGCGGCACATGCACGTGCCCATGAAAAAGCTCAAGATTTTCTACGTGAAAATGGCTATGACATTCAAGACCCGCTCAACCGTGCCCATTTTGTTTTTAACATTTTATTGGGCGATAAACCCTTTGGTCTACCACTTGTAAAAGGCGAGAAACTTGAAGAATATTGGTTACTTTTTCGAGTAGGTGTTATTGCCGCAATTGAGCACTTTACTGGAACTATTGGACAGTGGACACTCGACAGTAAGTCTTGGGATAATGCCGACCCTGCCATGGCTGATTTATTCCGTTGGCATCTTGCAGAAGAAGTTGAACATCGCTGTGTTGCCTACGATTTATTTGAGCACCTATTAACAAACAAGTTTGGTTTTTATGTGTCGCGCCAAGTCATTATGGCGGCTGTTTTCCCACTGTTTATTTTTTTCCTTGCCGATTTTGCTCGTAGCCTAGGCAAGCAAGATTTAGAGCACAAAGATATTCAAAAATTGATGCGTCGTGGTTTCTTTAATTTCATTCGTGAATTTGAAAAAACGGCAACGCAGTCAGATAACCTTCCAACCATTAAATATTTGTGGAAAGCGACCTTACGATGGGTTTCTCCAAAATTTAATCCAATCCATGAAGGTGACACTGAACAAGCTTTGGCTTATATGGCTCGTTCACCTGCGGTTCAATATTTTGAGCAAATGGCACAGCAGCCTACACAACCTGCAACATTAAGCTAAACGCTTATTCTTTCAAAGAAAAAGCCTCCTTCATTGGAGGCTTTTTCTTAATTAAGTTCTAGCAATTAGACAAAGTTTAAAAAGAAATAATCCAACAGTCGTGCGCTTTCATCTACGCCATTTTCACCTAAAAGCTGAACCATTGCCCCATCAATCATAAATAAAAACATGTAAGCGTCTTGGATTGAAGCCGTCATTTTTAAGGTCAAAAGCAGTTTATATATTTCGCTAATTAACCAATTTCGATAATCAACCACGATTTTATAGGCAACAGGATAAAGCTTTTCAATTTCAAAAATTGCCTTAAATGGCAAATGATAAAAACCATTTAAGTCTGCATGTAGAAAATAAATCTCCTTGAGTTTATCAAGCACCATTTTTTCACGGTAAGAATTAGAAATTGAAAACACCTTGTCTTTTAGCGCGTCTTTTTGAAAAGTGAGACACATCTCGATGAGTCGTGCTTTTGAGTGAAAATCATTATAAAAAGTAGCCTTGGCGACTTTGGCTTCAGCAATAATTCGGTCGACACCGACCTGATGAAAACCATATTGATTAAATAAGTCTTTAGCTGCGTGAAGCACTCGTAGCGCTCTAAATGAAGATTCTAAATTTGGCATAGAAATACCGCTTAAAATAATTTTTTGTTGTATGTAAATAAGATAGAAATGCCATCACTCTTAAAATGAGTGCTAAAAACAGGCATGCAAAAGCAGCACAAAAATGTGCCCTAAGCTATCTCAGGTTTTATTGTTGCTATGATTTTTTAGTCGTAACGAGCTAAGGTTGTAAAAAACCTAGAGTCGGTTAAACCGTTTTAAAGACCAGTTGGGCGGTATAGATAGAGAGAGTTTGGCAAAGACCAATAAATGAGACGAATTAGTACGCATAGCGGACTCCTTTTGATTTAGAAGAGTCTTACCAATTACTGTCAAATAATGGTGGCAAGACTAGAAGGGTTGACAGACTGGTACAAAAGGAAACCAGCGCACGCAAGCGTGCCCCTCCTAGCCTCACCATAAAGGCGTGACTTAAGAGAACGCACAAAACGAAACGTTGTTGTGCGCCTTTTGTACCAACTCTGTCAAAAGCTGACTGGCAATGTAGGCCAGCACGCAAAGCATAATCGGAGGGGTTTTAGGTGTCAATGTGATATTGGATAGAAATAAAGCTTTAAAAAAATTTTAGTAAAAGGATTTATTAACCCAATACAGAAGCTTTGGTTTATAAAATAGAATAATTATTGAAAGCAGCTTAAGAAACTTTGAAAGAACATAATGCATTCTTTTCTTTTAATAATTCAACACTCTTAAAACCAGCTAAAGAAAATGTATTTATATGCTCATCAATAGTCATATATAAGTCTTTATTTTTCATACCTTCTTCATTTTTGACTATATGGTCCGTCACTATATATAAAGAATTTGTATTTAAGAGATGATTTCTAACTTCGATATGAAACTCTTTAGCAAAATCTTTATGCCTTAACTCATGTAAAGCTTGGTGAATGATGACCACATCGAAAGTTTCGTGTTGGCATACGTTGTACCAACCAGAATCTTTAAAATTGGCAGTTAAGTAGTTGGCTTTACTCGCAAATGATCCTAAGTTTTTTCTGGACAACTCATGCATAGCTTCAGAAAAATCTAAAGCTGTATATTCCAGAGACTCTATATTTTCTAATAGAATTTTTGCCAGATAACCAGGACCAGCACCTATCTCAAGAATCTTAGGTTTTTTGAGATTAAGTGACTTAATTTCAGTCACATACATACTAAAAAATTCATATCTCCAAGGGCGTTTCACATTTACTTCTTCAGCCCACTCTAAAGCATCAGCCGCTTTTCTTAGGTCAATTGGACTTGCAACTTCCTTTATAGTCATAATTTTACGCCCTTCTAATAGCTTTTTTAGTATTAAAAAATGAATATACCTTTTAAAATATATCTCTATTAGTTCTTCAGTTCTATTCATTTAAAAGAGATTTTAAGTGTCAATGTGGTATTGGGCAGCTTCTTAAGGCTTGTTTTCTGGTTTAATTAGCGAATTATATACGGTGATACACCGATAAAATGAACAATTAAATCCATTTTATCGGCTTGCTAGAAGAGGTTTTTAAAACCTTATTTTATTTTTTAATATAGTTTGGAAATTCTTTTAAAACCCTACTACATAATTGACCTTTTGTATCTTCTTTCTTACGCTCTTCAAATTGCTTCATACCAAATTTCATGACTTCTCTACCGTATTTATCGCCTAGCTCATGTTTAGTACATTTTGCTGCAGCATCCTTTAACTCTTCAGAATAATAGTGATAGTTACAATCAAGTTGAGCGCGGCTTAAAAAACCATGTAGTTCCACTGCTTTCTCGCAGTGTGTTTGCCCTAGAAGGCTTTTAGGTTCTTGACTAGCATGAATTGATGTTCCTACCAATAAAGTGAAAACCGTTACTAAAATATTACGCATTATTTCCCCGACAAGTTATTAAAAGTATTAGTGGTAATGTTGCGGGCGTATTAAATAATAATTACTTATAAGTGTCTATTAATAAAAAGAAAATTAAATAAATCTCTTTCTCTTTTGAATATTTAATCACCTTATAAAAATTGTGTGATTACGTTTTATCAAATAAATGATATTAGATTTGTTTTATACCTATCTTTAATATAATCCAAGCTATTTAAGAAAAGAGTTCTAGTGGCATTTAATTCATTTCTTATCTACTAAAACCCTTACTTATTACACCACTTAAAACCCTAATTTCTTAAAGACAAAATAACCCACATGGCTTTCAAAGCTACCGTCATTTTGAATTTTGAAATATTTCTTAACGAGGTCAGATGAACCTTCCTGCAAATAGCGCAAAGTTTTGATTTGATCTTCAGGGGTTTTCATACGCTTTACCCAACTATCAAAGTCTAACGAAAGTGTTTGTTTATCTAGGCCGACTAAGTCAAAGCCAGCATCTTCGATAAAATAGACCCACTCTTTCACACTATAGTTTCGTACATGACTCGGGTCTCGAATCGTTTCGATCGTCTGTAAAAACGTATCTAATATAGGAGAACTAGAACTAATAATATCTACAAAAATAACAATACCATCAGGTTTAAGAACACGGTTTACTTCCTTCATGGCCGTCGGAACATGCTGCCAGTGATGAGCAGAATATCGACTAATCACTACATCAAACTGCTGGTCACTAAAAGGCATATCTTCAGCAATACCCTGCTGCACAAAGATGTTTTTTAATTTTCGCTGGCTAGCCGCCTTAGACACTGTATCTAACATTTCATGAGATAAATCGTAAGCAAAAACAAGGTCTGCATGGGGAGCAACATTATAAGAGACATGACCACCACCACAACCTAAATCTAAGACTACAGCCTTTTCAATTTTCCGAATTTCATTAATAAATTTATTAAATTCAATTCCTTCAGAATGAGCTTGGCTATTCAAATAGTCGAGAGATTTATTTTGATATTGTTTTTGATTTATATCGTGCTGGGTGATCATAACCTTGCTTCCTTCTTTGCAATGAAATCACCATAAAGGAAAAGTTAGATAAAAAATAATGATTAGTTTTTCTTCAATTGATAAATAAAAGTTATTATTTAATTTGTTTTAATACACAGTAAACACAAAATTTTAAAATCCTTAGATTCAAGAGACAGCTATACTAGTTTTATCTAAAAATTTTATAAAAACAGAACATGCCAAAAGCCATTTTATTTGATTTAGATCAGACCCTACTTGACAGAAATACATCACTTAAAAAATTTATTGAATGGCAAGTAAACTTTTTTCAATTGGTTTCACAGAAAAATAAGCAACACTTTATCGCCCGATTTATCGAATTAGATAATAATGGAAATGTCTGGAAAGATTTGGTTTATTCCCAATTAGTTGAAGATTTTAATATCAAAAATTTTAACGTCGAGACCTTACTTGAATCCTACGTTAATGACTTTAATAAGTTTTCCTCGTCATTTGAAAGAGTTCCCGAAACAATTCAAAAACTTTATGACAAAGGATATAAATTAGGCTTAATTTCTAATGGAAAATCCCCTTTTCAAGAAAACAACTTTTATGCACTGGGTCTCAAAGAGTTTTTTTCTACAATTATTGTTTCAGAGGCCCTAGGCTTACGAAAACCAGATATACGAATATTTGAGCATGCGTGTAAAGAACTGGACTCTATTCCTAATGAATGTATCTTTGTAGGTGATAATCCGAAAGCCGATATTGAAGGTGCTCACAAAGCCGGAATGAAAACGATCTTTTTTCACCCTGACCCTTCCCTCGGCTCTCCTTTAGCAGATAAAAAAATTCACCATTATGATCAGCTAGAAACAGCAATTAACAAATTGGAAAATATTATTCTTTAAAAATATATTTAAGAACTTATAAGAAATTCGCAAAGAGCACTGTTTAGTCACCCTTACTGAAACAGTGCTCTTTGCTCCATCACCACCCTTATCCAGAAAGGTTCGATGCATAGAAATAGTGTATGTACCTTTAGCTCAAAATGTTTCCTGTATTTTTTAATATTTTTAAATGTTCACAGCATAAAAATAAAGTATATTTAATTTTATCAGAAGATTCTTCTTTGGTTTATATTTTGAACAGAACAGAATACACACTAGATCGTATAGATCGGAAAATTTTATCTGCATTACGTGGTAATGGTCGTTTAACCGTTGCTCAATTAGCAGAAGAAGTCGGTCTTTCATCTTCACCATGCTGGACACGACTAAAACGTCTGGAAACTTTAAAAATTATTGAAGGATATACGGTAAACGTAAACCCCAAAGCGATTGGTATTCATGAAGTATTCTTTATTGAAATTACTTTAGAGCGTCATGACGATGAAATGCTGGAAAATTTCAGCGAAGCATTAGCAGATATCCCAGAAGTCGTAGAAGCTCATCTGGTTACAGGTGACTATGATTATTTGGTCAAAGTAGCAGTAAAAGATGCGGAACATTACGAACGTTTTTTACGGAAAAAACTTTATTCGATTAAAGGAATTCGCCACACACGCTCAACCTTTGCCCTACGCCCTCTTAAGTCTGCCAATACAGCTGATTTAATGTTAATTGAATAAAAGACGTAACGCCTATAGCATATTAACTTAAGTTATTGATTCTAAAATTTTTATTAAGCTAAGCGGCTTAGACCATAATAGATTAAGGGTCTGTTATATTTTTTTTAAAAAATTCTGTATCTATGATTACAGCCTCCTCATCTCCATAATAAAATTAATCTGAATTGGAGGCATCGCCATGAACATTTTGAAGAAAAAAAATAAGGCCAGTTTTGTATTCTTTATTATTACTCTCTACTCTTTTATAGGGTTTGGTTTAGGTTATATTATTTGGGAATACTTTTTAAAAGGCTAGTTTTCTCCACAGAATGTATTAACGAACCTCAGAAATAATTTCTGAAGTAATTTCTTTACTACGATGGTATGCGGCCTTCATGGCTAAACGTATATCATCAGATACATTTCCTAATTCAAACATTCGTAAAGCAGATTCGGTAATTCCGTTAGCTAAAGTGACCTTTCCACATAAATCCGCAGGAGCAACATTGCTTTTACGAATCATTTCAACTGCTCCAGTCGCTGCTTGAAGTGCGAGATCTAAGGCAAATTGTTTGTCGAGCCCTAATGAAACACCTGTCTTAATCATGCTATCTAAAATATAAAAAAAGTAAGCTGGCCCTGAACCAGATAACGCAATGATGGCATCAGTTTGTGTTTCAGACGGTGCCCAAAAAGTCTGGCCTGTTGCAGAGTACAACGTTTCAATTAAGTCTTTATCAAGCTGGTCCATTTGCTGTGAAGCAATGAGCACGTGAGTACCTGTATGCGTAAGCACAGGTGGATTTGAAATCACACGAACGATTTTTTTCGAACCCGTAAAACGGGATAAGTTTTCAATATCAATCCCTGCCATCATAGAAACAATAATTTTATTTGCTAACCATTTTTTAAACGGTGCAAGTGTCTCTTTTAATTGTTTTGGATCTAATAACAACACAACAATGTCAGCTTTTTTTAAACCATCTTCTCTTTGCTTCAATGCATTTGTATCATTAATTTTTTTCTCTTCAATCAAGTGTATCTTTTCTTTTTTAAATCCTTTTAAAATCATTCCTCCTATTAAAGCTAAAGCTAAATTACTACTGCCAATAAAGCAAATATTAGGTTGTACTTCATTTAACATTTAAAATGTTTTCCTTTCTAAGGGAGGCTACAACAATGAATATTATCTATAGTTTAATTATAAATATTGAATTAAAGATGACCGAATTAATAAAAAACCACTCCAATAAATGACATTAAAGTGAGTTTTGTTTTATTTACTCAATAAATAAAACAGCTTCAACTTAAGTCTAATGTATAACTATATTTAGCGAATTCCACATACAAATTGTTAAAGTGTGTAACTAATACTAAAATATTGTAAATACTATTTTATATATTAAAAACAAAATTATTTACGTTCAAGATCTTAACTTTTCTTGTTAAAAATATTTCAATTAAATTTCTAAGAAAATAGCTTATATTAAATAAGAAAACCTTTAAATTAACAGACAATATAAAGGTAATTTATTTTTTTAACTAAATATTTTCTTTTTTCTTCGTTAAAATTCGCTCTGCCTTTCTGGTTGCTTGCTCCAAGTCTAGGTCATCACAAACCCAAAAAGTAAAAAGTTTTCCAAATAAATGAAAGTGTTGTTTAATATATTTAGAACTATTATCAGAATAATGGTCTTCCACTTTAAAATAATTTTTATCGTTTTCTACTTTTTGACCGTCAAAAATACCACCAATACAAATATCCATTTTAATACTACGCACCTAATTGTTCATATTATAACATAAAATATAGAAGCATTTTTAAAACTATTATTTTCACTTCTTTTTATTTTAAATATAATTTTAATTAAAATTTATAAAAAACCCACAAAAGTAAAGTGGGTTTTTAAACTCTGCTAAAATGCGATACTTTTTAAATAAAATTTATTTAAATACTTTATTTAAAAATATTCATGCATTTTATTTAATTATGAATTTTGAAGAATCACAATGTTTGAAGCTTGGGGGCCTTTTTTACCCTGAACTACGGTAAACTCAACACGTTGACCTTCCATTAAAACTTTAAAACCTTGTGTTTGAATATCAGTAAAATGAGCAAAAATATCTTTACCTTCATCAGTCACAATAAAACCAAAACCTTTAGTTTCATTGAACCATTTTACTGTACCAGTACTAGTAGACATATGTTAATCCTAACTCTTAAAATATTATAACTTATTATTGGTGAAACCAATTTAACTAAAAAATAGACGTCAAAACTTAAATAACTGAAAAACCGAAGGATTATAAATAAAACTGCGCAAATAGAAATTTATGATGACTAGAATATTTTGTTAGTTATTCTCGATAATACACACTTCAAAAACATTTGCAATCGATATTCAAAATAATTAAAGAAAGAAAAATTATATACTTCTCTTCCTTGGTCTTTCATATTGATTTAATTAAGATTCCTTTCAATTAAAAGTCAAATTTTGTTTCATTTTAATCGAAAGAAGTACTTCTGCTATTTCCCCACAAGACCATCAATAAAATTTCTTTTCACCAGCTGGGCGCGTCTTAAAACGTCGATGGAACCACATGTATTGCGTAGGAGCGATACGAATTTGATTCTCAATAATTTTATTGACTCTTTCAGCATCGCTCACTTCACATCCACTCGGGAAATTTTCTAATTTAGGTTCTAAGAGAACATGATATTGAGGGTTTCTGATATCGCCACTTCTGTAAAAGTACAAAGGTACTGCTGCCGCTTTTGAGATATCCATGAGTCTGCGGTGGGCTGTGACGGTAGCCGCCTGCACTCCAAAAAATGATGCCATTACACCTTGTTTTAAGCCAAAATCTTGATCTGGGCTATACCATATTGCATGGCCATGTTTGAGGTTTTGGATAAGTCCACGCATGTTGTCTCGAGCAATCTGGTTTTTATACACTCTTGCACGGCTACGATGAATCAGAAAATCTAAAAAGGGATTGTTTTGAGGTCGGTAAACTACGTCCATGTTAAAAAACAAGGTACAAGCGGCTCCGCCTGCATCTAAAAGGGTGCTATGAGTGCCTAGTAAAAGTACGCCATTTTCCTGATTGTTGGTTAAATTCTCTAATCCATCTATGTGAACACGGTTTTTAAACCAGTTTGGACTATACCAAGCATTTAAAGCCTCAAATACACCCGTTAAAGTATCAACAAAAACCTGTTTGGCTTTCACTTCAATTTGCATAGGTGTTTTTTCAGGAAAGCATGCTTCTAAATTACGTATTGTTGTTTTTCTTCTTGAACTTAAAGATTTCCACGCTATTTTTGAAAGAAAATCGGCAAGACGCCATTGAATAGCCCACGGTAACATCGCAAATAACATTAAAACAAAAGCTAAAACCCATAGACCCCAATATTTAAACGATAAAAAGGAAAACCGAAATTCGCCAGATTTAAACTGCCGTTCTTTTATCGTCATACTGTACATTTCTTGAGGTATAGACTTAGCATACTAACATGCCTACTTATCAGGGTTGTATGTTTATGTTGCAATAACTGCTATGCTTTTAAATAGATTATCTATTTATTTCACTCTTTATTTTTAATCAATAGCGTCCCTATTTATTTTTGCTAGGTATAACTTTAAAAAATATACTTAACCTTCTGTATACATAAAGTATTTTCTCATTTAAAGTAATCACATAATCTTGTCTCAAGTGATAAATAGGATATATCAGCGTGAGCGGTCTTTTAGTTTTTATAACAATTGCATTTCTTACCTTATTAAGCCCCGGCCCCGGTGTTTTATTTACTGTCACAAACTCAATCAATTATGGTGTTAAAACCGCTTTATTCGGTATTAGCGGCTTAATTATTGGTATGTTTGTAATTGCTGTAATTTCCGCCAGCGGTGTAGGTCTTATTATTACGAGTAACCCTACTATTTTTACGGTTTTAAAATTTATTGGTGCATTTTATTTGATGTATCTCGGATATAAAAACTTCAGTAAAAAAATTCCATCGCAAGATTTAATTACTGATCAGCAAAGCGATAAAAATGTAAGTAAATCGAAACTATTTTATCAAGGCTTACTCGCATCTTTGCTTAATCCTAAAACAATCGTATTTTTTATCGCTCTTTTCCCTCAATTTATTGATATCAAGAAAGAAATTTTAAATCAGTTTTTAGTTCTATCTTTAACCTTTTGTTTAATTGGTTTTTTAATTCATTTGGTTTATGCAAATTTCTCTTCAATTTTTAAAGAAAAGATGTTGGCTGGAAATAACTTTTCTATACTCAATAAAATCAGTGGGGCTATTTTCTTTCTTCTTGCAATTTTACTCATCGTACAATAAATCATTATTTTAAGAATAATGCTTTAAAAGCCTTAACTCATGTTTAGACTTTTAAAGCATTTCGATGATTCAGCATATTTTTATCTAATTACAATTTTTATAACGACACTCTGTTTAAAATCCAACCATAAAAGAAGTCTTCATAATTTGGGTTCTTCTCTGTAATTTCGATATAGTGCTGCCCTTGCATAATATTTAAAACACGTACCAATACCTTTTCTCCGTCTTTATGACGCTTGTTCAAATACGTCGTAAGCGCTTGAAAAGTGAGAGGCCCATACTGACCATCTAACGCAAGATTGAGCCAGCCTTCCTTTCCCTGTTTATTTAGCAGATTTAAAGCACGTTGTAACAAAGGTTTTGCAAAATTGACGCCACAATTTATGCCCGTATCAAATAACTCTTCTGCAATAGTCGGGCTAATCTCATTGATCTGGTCAAATTGGGGTTCAAACCAATATTGTTTTTTATAAATAGATTTAGCCACAGCTATTGGTAAATCTTGCATATCACCTTGATAGCCTTGTGATCGAGCGACTGCTTCTGTAATGCCAAATTTAGTGGCAAGTCCATGGTCTGATGGATGGTTAACATATCCACCTTCTCTGTTTATGATGGCGTCTAGGTACTGGTCAATATTCATTTTATTTTACCCATATAATTGAAACTGTTTTTAGCTATTTTGCAGATCATCTTTCGCTTTTTTTAAGTCTTTCATGACTTCTACAATTGTTTTACCTTCTTGTTTATTGATGAAATTAAATATCCATCTCACAATGGCCCAACCAGGCAAACCGCAAATGAAGAAGAATCCACATAGTGTGATCATTCCCCAAATATCTAATACCCATTCATGTAAATTCCATTTCATGATAATAAATGAGCCGCCTGTTAAGCTTGAAACCACTGTACATATCAGCCCAACAATCCATTCTTGCGGTGAGCGAGGGAAACGCATCATCAACACAACTGCGACAACTAAGCTGACTGCTAAGGCCACCATAATTGCAATGCTATAAAAATTTAAAAATGTGGCTAATCCACTTGTTGGAACTGTTGTCATAATCTTGTCCTGCTTTAAAGGGTAAAACTTAAAAATCCATCACCATAACCAACTTGTTGTTTTTCAGTTTTTAAATACCCTTAGTTTTCTTTATTACAGTCAATAAAAAACACTAACACTTTAAAGCGGTGCTAAATTGCAAGACGAACTTACCTTGACCCGTTTAATTTCAGGACCCAAGAAAGAATGTTTGTGTGCTAAAGCGGGTTAGTGTGCACTGTTTAAGGCTTGTTCAATCAACTCAATTACGGTGATTGCACCTATCGCTTTTTGCATCGAGACTTGATCATCGAATTCGAACGCTTCATCTTCAAGCTCACTTGCAATTTGCTTCGCCTCTTCAAGTGCCCTTTTTATTTTTTGTACCTTATATTTGTTTATATCTTTTGCAATTGTTGGGACATACCCTCCACGTTTTGCATTTTTAAGTTGTTTAGCTCTGTTCTGCATTGCTGTAGTCATTCACTATCTCCAACTCAACTTACTCGTTTAGTAAGGCATCTTTATCGTTTGTTATTCTTGAAGTTTCGATCTATTCTTTGAGCAATATATCTAAGTCATAGCTACAATTTTGTGTTCGAAACGTTTCATCTGATACAACAAACATATAGAACCAAACAATATGCATTTAAGGCTTTAATTTAAAAATAAATATTTCCTTTTTTGAAATTGTAAAAAAGTATTAAAGTTCTTAAATTTAAGCTTTTTTCGAACTTTAATTTTTGACCAAAAAGTTCAAATAAGGCTTTGCCGTATATCGGAAACTTTTGTTACGACTCAAAATCTTTGTTAAATTCTTCATGTTCTTGATACCCTTTATCGACGAACATTAAGCCTGATCCACGGAATCGGGCTTTTTTTATTCCAATTTTTGTTTTGATAGCCTATCTACACATACTAATTGAGCTATCTCCCTTTTATTTTGCCGCCTATAGAAACAAAATAAACTTAGCTTTCATCTCAACACGTTGATAAGCCTATAAATAGAGACTTAAAATACTATTTAAACTTTATCTATTCATCTTAAGATATAACTGATATTATAACTATAGTTGTTATTAGTCAATAACTATAGTTGTTTTACTCGATATAACTTTAGTTATATATTTGTTATAAGTTTGCTGGTGTGACCATTATGGCTCTTAAAGACCGTTTAAAAGACTCTAGAATTAAAGCGAAAAAAACTCAGGCGGAAGTGGCAGAAGCAGTAAAAATGTCTCAGCCTGCCTATCAAGCTTTAGAGTCAGGGAAAAATTTGAAATCTGCTTTTCTTCCATTAATTGCCCAATTTTTAGGTGTGGACGGGTATTGGTTAACCACTGGAAATACAGAGGATTCTTTTAGAGAAAGTGATGTATTTAGCCCTACTGTTGTGAGTGCTGAATCCACCGATCAATATGTCTGGATCGAAGTTGTAGAGGCTAATTTCTCTTGTGGTACAGGTGAGTCCATCGAGTTTCACTTCGATGCAATTAATGGAAAAATTCCTTTTCCGGCCTCATTTTTTAAAGAAAAACGGGTTGCTCAAGAATGCATGCGTATTATTAAAGCTAAAGGCGATAGCATGACAGACTACATTAAAGATGGAGATTTAGTCGGCATTGATATCTCTCAGACTGAAGTGATTGATGGCGAGATTTATGCGGTTTACTTTGCAGGCGAAGGAATGATTAAGCAAATTTTCAAAGAAGCAGATGGCTCTTTAATTTTGCATAGTTTAAATGAGAAATTTAGAGACCGACGTGTAACCGAAGAAAATGGAAAGAATTTTAAGGTTATGGGCCGTCAATTCTGGCGAGCAGGTTAGTTTAGCTATAAATATAATTAAAATAATAATTCTATCGATTTTATATATTTCTCTTTTTTATAATTTTAATTATTTATAACCCATATAGATAAAAAAAACCTATCTCCTTTAAAAGAGATAGGTTTTTAGCTTTAGAACTAAACATTTTTATCAACAATACGTAGCTAAACGATAAAGCTGATTAAATCCAGCATAAAAGCTTTTACCATCTTGGTTTAACTCGATTTCTTCACCTGTTTGAAGTTGAATTTTCTTACCAACTTCGACCCAACGATATCCATCGAGAGAGTTTTGCTTACGCACATGAGGAACAATCCTCACATTAATCTCATTGCCATTTACGGCTGTGGCAATTAGCCACTCATTTACTATATTCACAATCATTCACTCATCACTGAGCTCATGTGATTTGACGGTATTTAATTAGAACGCTAGATTTAAGGTATGGACAGTCAGTCTAGAATTTAATATTTAGCTTGATATAGGGTTATTTATAAGCTAATGCTTTTCATAATTTTCGCATTATGAAAAGTGGTACATCACAGAGCATAATATTTTGGTTGCGGGGGTCGGATTTGAACCAACGACCTTCGGGTTATGAGCCCGACGAGCTACCAGACTGCTCCACCCCGCAATTGGAAGTAAGCTTTATACGCCCATATATTTTATAAAGCAAACCCTTTTTTTTAATCTGTTGTAATTCATCAGTTTTATCTTTTTTAATTAATTTTATCTTTTGAATTAACGAGTGATAAACAAGCTAAATTTAAAATTAAACTTTTGAATTGTTGTATTTATTTTAAACAGAACCCTAAATTCACAGACAACAATTGCCTTGGGTGGGTTGCTTTTTATACTATCTAGTTTATTCCTCTAATTTTTATTTCATATGACTGAACCTCAGTTTTCCCTTAGTGAATATCTCGGCACAGTTCAGGAAGTTATACGTCTGGCCTTTGATGAGCCAGTTTGGGTAAAAGCAGAGATTCGAAATTTAAATATTAAAGGAGGTCATTACTATTTAGAGCTGGCAGAAAAAGATGCAGATACTGATAAGGTCATTGCAAGTTGTAAGGCCACGATCTGGAAATTTTCGGCAAGTAAAATCGTTTTAAAGTTTGAGCGTGAAACTGGTATTGAGATTTCAAGTGACTTAAATGTTCTCATAAAAATTCGAGCACGTTTTGATCCCCAATATGGATTTTCAGTCAATATTGAAGAGATCGATTCAAGTTTTACCTTAGGCGAAATTGCTAAACGTTATCGGCAAATTATTGAACGACTCACTCAAGAAGGTTTAATTCACAAGAACAAATTTCTCCCTACTCCTTTTGATATTCAAAATGTTTTAGTCATTGCCCCTCAAAATGCTGCGGGACTTGGTGACTTTAAAAAAGATGCGGATGCGTTAGAAAGAAATGGTGTTTGCCATTTTGTCTATCACACAGCTACTTTTCAAGGAAATACAGCCGCAACCAGCTTAATCGAGTCTTTAGGTACAGGTTTAAGACAATGGGCCAGCACATTTAAATTTCCGCCTGACCTCATTGTAATTATTCGTGGTGGTGGATCGGTGAATGATTTGGCGTATTTGAATGATTATGAACTTGCAGCCCTACTCTGCAAACGCACTGTACCCATATGGGTTGGCATTGGTCATGAAAAAGACCGTACCATTCTTGATGAAATTGCCCATCGTTCATTCGATACGCCAAGTAAAGTGATTGCTGGTATTCGTAACCATATTGTTGAACGCGTACAAGAAGCGGTTGATAGTCTGCAAACGATTAAGCTTCTTTCACAACATCAAATCACGACTTATCAAAGTAAGAATGATCAGCTACTTCAGCACATTAAATCTTCGGCCCAAGGTCAACTTAATTCAGCACATCACCTGCTAGATCAGATAAAAGAACGTATTCAGTTTAGTTCACAGCAACAAGTTAAATTTTCATTAGCCCAAATCGAATCTTTAATGAAAGAAATCCTTTTACAAAATCCGAAACAGGTTCAAGCCAAAGGCTATGCAATTGTTAGATCAGAAGGAAAAGCAATTCGCTCTATACATCAAATTTCAAACCCCGCCATTGCCATTGAAATGCAAGATGGTGTGATTGAAGCCAACATTACACAGGTAATTCCAAATGAAAAATGAAGAGTTAACATTCAAGGACGGCCATGACGTTTTGAAAAAAAATGCCGAATTATTAGAGTCTCAAGAAAGTCCCGATATTGATAATTTAATGAAAATTGTTGAAGAATCAATTACTGCTTATAAAGCTTGTAAATCACGTATAGAAGCTGTTCAACAAGCTTTAGATGAAACATTTAAAGAATAAAATGCAATAGAAAAAGCCCATTCCTACTTCTCATTGAAGGAATGGGCTTAGTGAAAACCACTTAGTCCTGAAATGCAAAAGTGTGGATTAGGTCACACTTTCACAAAAAGCATGGTCCCACAACTCTTTGGGATCTTCAATATTTTAATTGTGTCTATTACGTTAGTTTGACTTTATTTTCAGCACTTCTTAACTAAAAGTCCTTCGATTAAAATCATCCTAAATACCCATTCTACTTTTGGTTATTTTCAAATATGCTTTAAGGGCTATTCCTCACTGAATGCTCCAATCAATTGATAAATTTTCCCGTTTTTAGGGTTTTCATATAGCAAATCCATATTGGGTAAAATAATGTCATCATCAATTTCAATATGTTCAACACTTTTATGAAGCTCAAGGGCGTGGTCATTCATAGGCCGAACTTTTGCCAAAGCAATCGTTTCTTGGTTAAACTGGTCCTTAATAATTACTTTTAATCTTTTCATAAAAATCTCCTAAAAATTAAATTTTTTAATATGAATAATGGGTTAAATTTAAAATAAGCTAATCGCTGAATAGCCGATTAGCATAGCAAAGAAAATTTAAAATAAATGCATCCGTACATTGTAAATTACGTTGGTTTAACCAAGTTACTTTGTTTGAAATGAATACAGTTCCAAAAGCAATTTAATTATGCTAGACGAAATATGTCAAAAAGGAGCATCTATTGTCGATAAAATGGTTGTAACAAGAAGTATTGAAATTAAATTTTTTATTTTAAAAGCAAACAATTAACTTAAATTGACCATAAATTCACTTACGATTTCAATCATTTTGAATATGCAAAATCGATCACAGAAATACAAAATAATGAACTATTTCTTCTAAATCATACCAAATTAATTTGAGAATTTTTTACTCAAAGAATTAGCTGTTACTTTTAATATTTTGAACTTATATGACTTAATAAATAATAGTTTTTCCCTCACTTGAAATTTCAAAATTGAACAATATATAAACAACTAGAAATCGTGATTTTACTGAATATGATGTCTCACTCCCCATCAATTCATTGATTGTCGCTTTCATCAAATAAATCAAATGATGGAGGATGCATGATGAATGCTTATGTTCGCCCACATCCCGATGGTTTTAAATCTTACTTAGGAAAGAATCCAAAAACTGGCCTTTACACTGTACGGGTTGGTTGGACGGTTTACGAAACGAATGCCAATGGTTCTGTCCTGTACGTTGTCAAGAATGAAGATAAGATTCCATTGGATGTAGAAAAGTTTAAAACTGATCGTCCCAAAATTTATACTGCCCTTCTTAACGAAGTACAGTTTCAACGCAAGAAACAGCTGGCGATTGATCTCCAGCAATCCAACATCCCTTCTTATGACCGCAAAGCCTATAAAAAACGCCGTGGTTTTTAGATTCTTAAACATATCTATTTAGAGCAAGCATATAGAAAAAGCACCCTCGGGTGCTTTTTCTTTTAACGACCAGTTGTAATTAATACAAACATACTGAGTATTAATGTGCTTAATGATCGTTTGCAATGGATGTGGACTTCATGCTCAGCTCCGTGAGCGTATTGATTAACGTTTTCCATTTCGTGTCCTTTAAAGTTCACATTCCTAATTTGCCTAATATTCACCCAATAAGAAATTAGCCAAAAGTATTATATGCAATTAAATTTAACACAATCCTTAAATTTTATTGACACTTATTATCATTAAGAAATAAGAGTTTTTAAGCTAAAAAATGAATGTAACATTCTACTACGAGGTTAATTGTGTATTACCGATTTGTAGCCCTTTCATCTCAAACAGCCATTGCTTAAAAATGATCTTCTAAAATAGAAAATATAATGATATTCCATTTTTTAATAATAGTCTTCGATAGGAGAATTCTTATGGAAATTCAACAAGAAACAACCTCCTCTTTATTTTGTCACACCTCTACCTCAATTCAAGCCTGCATTGAATGCATGATCGCTTGTAAAACCTGTGCAGCAGCATGTTTGCAAGAGGAACATGTTCATATGATGCGAGAATGTATTAAGCATTGCATGACATGTGTAGAGACGTGCCAACTGTGTACATCTTTAGAGTTAAGAAATTCCGAGCTGGCTGAATCGGCAATGCAATTGTGTGCCAATGCCTGTCAACTTTGTGCAGCAGAATGCAGCAAACATGAACATGAACACTGTCAGATCTGTGCTAAAGCATGCTTGGCTTGTGCTAAAGCTTGTTTAGCTTATCGCGCCTAAATAATTTTACACACATAAGCCTACGCAACCTTTAGATCGTAGGCTCATTAAAATTTTATAAATAACAAAACATTAGATATTTTTTAATTAAATTAAGTTAATAGTCAAATTTTTATAGGCATAAAAAAAACCCGCATCTTGGGGAAGAATGCAGGCTCTTAGATCTCCCACAACGACCATGAGTTCATTATTACACTTGAACTTTAAACCGTTAGCTAAATGTACCTATAAAAAATTTAAATTGCAATACAGAAGAGTCTGTATATTTAAAATATTTTATTATTTCTTTATCGTTTTATTTGCTGAACAAGAAATGAAAAATAACCCTATTGAAAAACATTGTTTATGCAGTGCCCCCCCATAAATAGCTTTTTACAGACATTAAAAAAGCCCGTTTCACGGGCTTTTCTGCAACGGTGAGCAATCTAAGATTTGTGTCTATCCATCTCTTACATGCTCTTTGCTAGCTATATGTAAGGTCTTATCGTATCTTTTGCCCTGTCCCAAGTTTCCCTGTGGATCGAGGAGATATTACGATTACCTTAAGTACAGTTATAGCACATTATTTATTCATGGCTAGTACTGTTCACGTTTTTTTACAAATGAATAAAATTTGGCCAAACCTTAATATTTAAGGACTTTCCACACCGTTTGGATATTGATGAGCATCATCGCAAATTGAATACCATTTAACTTTTGAAGTGACAAAAGCATGAGAGCTAACTTGGGTCGATATTTCTTCATTAACCAGCCCTACCCTTAAACGCACCACTTCAGGTTTATCTAAACGTTCACTCCAGACAGGCGAGCCACAAGTTTTACAGAACATCCTCTTTTTATTAGGAGATGAAAAATAAGCCTGTAACAGGTTTTCTCCCTGCAAAATATTTAAATCACTTTTTTGTACTTGTGTAATGACAGCAAAAGCAGCACCTTGGGCTTTTTGGCATTGATTACAATGACAAACCATAATGGGTGCTAATTCCGCATCAATTTGGAGTTGAATACCATTACAAAGACAAGAAGCTGTATAAGCCATGATTTTTCCTTTTTTATTTTAATGAGGTTTAGCTTACACCCACACCTTTTTCAATGTGATCTAAAATGGCACAAGAAGCCTGTTGGTTACCACAGCAATCATCGGCCGAAGCCTGCAGAATAGAAACCATTTCTTGTAGATGGGCAATTTTTTGATTGAGTTCCGCAATATGTTTTACGGTTAAGGCTTTCACCTCTGCACTCTGTCGATCTGTATTTTTCCAAAGTGAAATCAGTTCTTTCATTTGTTCGGATGAAAAACCTAACTCTCTGGCGTGTTTTAAGAAGTTCAAAGTTTTCAGGTCTGTTTCTGAATAAATACGATAACCCGAAGCAGAACGCTGTGCCGCTTCAAGTAAACCGATTTCTTCATAGTAACGAATCATTTTTGCAGAAATACCAGACTGTTTGGATGCCTGACCGATATTCATCTCACACCTCAAATATTAAATTTGGTTTAAGACCTGATGTTTTGATCTTAAACCAAAATATGATTTTCAGCACGCTTACTGCACGGGTGCATGAAAACGTTTTAAACGTAGTGCATTTCCTAAAACAAAGACTGAAGAAAGCGCCATTGCACCTGCTGCAAACACAGGTGAAAGCAATATACCAAATGCTGGATATAGCGCACCTGCCGCAATTGGAATAAGTGCAACGTTATATACAAATGCCCAGAACAAGTTTTGACGTATGTTTCGCATAGTGGCTTTACTTAATGCAATTGCATTAGGTACGCCTTTTAAACTACCTGACATCAACACAACATCGGCAGCTTCAATAGCAACATCTGTTCCTGTACCAATGGCTAAGCCGACATCTGCTTGCGCCAAGGCTGGTGCATCGTTAATGCCGTCACCTACAAAAGCCAAGCGACCATATTGTTTTTGCAATTGGCGAACGGTGTCTACTTTGCCTTCAGGTAAAACCTCTGCCACAACTTCATCAATATTGAGTTTTTTCGCAATCGCCTGTGCGGTATGTCGGTTATCCCCTGTAATCATGGCAACTTTTAGACCTAACTGATGTAAGGCCTCAATCGCAGCATAAGTTGTTTCTTTAATTGGGTCTGCAACGGCAATAATCGCAGCAAGTTGCTGGTCGATAGCAACATAAAGCGGCGTTTTACCTTCTTCACCCAACTGTGCAGCAATCGCCTGGAATGAGTTGGTGTTTAAACCGAGCTGATGCATATAACGATCTGCACCAATTTGTACTTTTTGGCCCGCTACTTCAGCTTCAATACCTGAACCTGTAATCGAGTTAAAAGCTATTACTGGCAATAAGGTTAGGCCCTCAGCCTGTGCTGCTTGAACAATAGCGAGTGCAATCGGGTGTTCAGATTTAGCTTCGACCGAGGCAACTAAAGTCAGCACTTGCTGACGCTCAAAACCTGATTGCACATTAAAGTCTGTTAGTGTTGGTTTGCCTTCAGTGAGCGTTCCAGTTTTATCAACAGCAACCACCTGCGCTTCTTGTAAAAGCTGCAATGCCTCGCCTTTACGGAACAAGACACCGAGCTCAGCACCACGTCCAGTACCGACCATAATCGAAGTTGGTGTTGCAAGTCCCATTGCACAAGGACAAGCAATAATCAGTACTGCAACGGCGTTGACCAAACCAAAAGTCAGCGCAGGCTCTGGCCCAAAAATAAACCAGACCATGAATGTTATTGCAGCAATTAACATCACCGCTGGCACAAACCACATGGTGACTTTATCGACCAAACCCTGAATGGGTAGTTTAGAACCTTGGGCTTGCTCAACCATGCGGATAATTTGTGAAAGTACAGACGAAGCACCAACTGCGGTTGCCTGAATGTTTAGTGTTCCGTTTTGATTGACCGTACCACCAACCACTTGCTGCCCTACTATTTTTTCAACGGGAACAGGCTCGCCCGTAATCATAGATTCATCAATATAACTATGCCCTTCAACCACCTCACCATCGACAGGCACACGTTCACCCGGACGAATTTCTACAATACTTCCGCTGACTACTTCGGCAACAGTAACTTCCACCACTTGACCATCACGCTGAATGCGGGCAGTTTTGGGTTGCATGCCAACTAGATGTTGAATGGCTTGTGAAGTACGGCCTTTAGCTTTTGCTTCAAAATATCGCCCAAGCAAAATTAAACTGACAATTACAGCAGCCGCTTCAAAGTAAACATTGACCGTACCTTGTGGTAATACATGCGGCATAAAGGTTGCCACGACAGAGAAGCTGTAGGCAGCCAAGGTTCCAACAGCGACCAGCGAGTTCATATCTGGTGCTAAACGCCATAAGGCTGGAATACCTTTTTGGTAAAAACGGCGACCAGGAAAAACGAGAACTAATGTGGTCAAAACAAACTGTAAAAGCCAGCTATTGTATTGACCGATCGTGTGCATAACCCACATATGAAAAGACGGAATTAGATGTGAACCCATTTCCAAAATAAACACAGGTAAAGCCAATACAATTGAAATGATCAAATCTTTTTTAAGCTGATCTAACTCTGAAGCTTTTTTATCGAGCTGCTCATTTTGATTTTTTTCAGAGGCTTTGGCGTCGTAACCTGCTTTTTTAACAGCACGAATCAGGTCCTCAACATTGACTGTTGCATCTGCCTGAACCCAAGCCTGTTCTGTTGCCAAGTTGACTGTTGCCTCTTGAACGCCGTCTACTTTCTTCAGCGCTTTTTCAACACGTCCGACACACGATGCGCAGGTCATGCCCTCAATAGACAATTCCACTGGCGCAGCTTTTGGAACATCATAACCCGCACGTTCAACTGCTTTGACGAGTGCTTCGCGCTGAATCGGTTGATTTGAATATACAACGGCTTTTTCTGTTGCCAAATTTACGTTAGCAATTTCTATATTTTCGACTTTCTTAAGTGCCTTTTCGACACGTCCGACACAAGAGGCACAAGTCATACCTTCGATTGGTAGTGTTTCACTATATGCTGGCAATTTTGTGTTTTTTGAGTCCATCAAACACCTCTGCAAATCTGCAAAATTTAATATTCTGTATTGAGCATACAGATTCCCATCATGGGAAGGTCAAGCATATTTTTTAAAAAAATTAGTCTTGACCTTACAATCATGACAAGGTTTAGACTTAGGGTTATCCAAACAAACATCTCGTTCTTAATGGAGTATGAATATGAAATTACTTATTGAAAATATGACTTGTGGTGGCTGTGCTCGTGGTGTGACAGCAACTATTCAAGATGTCGACCCAAATGCAAAAGTAGATGTAGATTTAGCGACAAAAATCGTGACTGTCGAAACCAGTGAAAGTGTCGACAAAATTACTGAAGCGCTTGATGAAGATGGTTTCCCAGCTCAAGTGCAGTAAGAAGTTACCTAACGCATAGCTTCAACCTTTGAGGCTATGCACTCGTTTTATTTAAAAATCAATACCGTCTGAATCGTCGATTGGATTCTGATCGAGTGTAAAAACAGTACGTTTATAAGGTATTCCTTCTAAATCATAAACTTGATAAATACAGTCAAATAAGAGTTGTAAGTCTTCACTTCTATCCATTGCACGTGCAGTAATAAAAATCGGACTGACTGCCCCATTATCGAGAATCGGAATGTAATTTAAATGAGGAAAGCGAATGGTATCGGCACTAGCAGGAATAATACATAGACCTTCCCCCGCTGCTACCAAACCCAAAGCCAGTTGAATTTCCCGTATCTCATGCATATTTTTTGGAACCAAACTATGCTCGGCAAAGATATTTAAAAGCTGGGTCGAAAAATTAGGTTTCGGCGAAGTGGGATACATAAACATCTTTTCATCAATCAGATCGGCCAAATACACCCCTTCTGTACGCTGAGCAATGGGATGGCTGGTATGTGCAGCAACCACTAATCGTTCTTTACGCAGCAGAATTCGTCTCACGGCTGGATCACTAATTCTTAAGCGTCCAAACCCGACATCAATACGTCCTTCTTTTAATGCCTGTAGTTGCTCAGTTGTACTCAACTCCATCAGTTGAATATTCAAATGCGGTTGCTGCTGCCTAAATAAATAGATGATTCGAGGCAACAACCCATAGAGTAAAGACCCGACAAAACCAATCGTCACACTTCTTTCAATCAGACCAATCCGCTTGGTCATACTTTTTATTTCTTCAGCATTCGACAAAAGTTTAAGAGCGTGTTGATAAAAGAAATGTCCGGCTGGCGTTGTCTGTAAAGGGCGGCTTCCACGCTCAAATAATTGAATTCCAAGCTCACTTTCCAGATTTTGGATCTGTCGACTCAAAGGAGGTTGAGCAATAAATAGTTTTTCAGCAGCCTTGGTGAAGCTTTGTTCTTCAACCACCGCCACAAAATACCGTAAATGTCTTAGTTCCATAAGGCTTCCATACCTTTAAGATATAAAAAAATGCAAATTCAGTCTTAGACACAGTTTAACCATTCTTTTAAGGTATATACAAGCAACAAACCGATGAAGTGATGAATTGCTTTGTGAAAAGCCTTCTTGCCAATATTCAAGTGATTCATCTTCATCAATCTCGGTTAAACACCCGTCGCGCTCATGCGCTTCATTGACAATATTAGGATATCAAGACCTTGTAGATCTTAGCTAAGGCCTTGGTGACTTCCACACTTTTGGAAAGTCGGAGAACGGACATGCCACGTATTCCTGTAATCAATACTAGCCATCTTGACCGTATTGATGAATTACTTGTAGATAATATCGATACAGGTGAATTTAAACTTCATCGCTCAGTGTTTACTGACGAAGCCCTATTTGACCTTGAAATGAAATACATCTTCGAAGGTAATTGGGTTTACTTAGCACACGAAAGCCAAATTCCAAATAATAATGACTACTACACCACTTACATTGGTCATCAGCCCGTCATTATTGCCCGTAATCGTAACGGCGAATTGAATGCCATGATCAATGCGTGTTCACACCGCGGAGCGCAACTTTGCCGTCACAAGCGTGGTAACAAAGCAACGTATACCTGCCCTTTCCACGGTTGGACTTTTAACAACTCTGGTAAATTACTCAAAGTTAAAGATCCGAGTGAAGCTGGTTATTCTGATTGCTTTAATCAAGAGGGCTCACATGACCTTAAAAAAGTGGCTCGTTTTGAGAACTACAAAGGCTTCTTGTTTGGCAGCTTAAATCCAGATGTTCCTTCACTTGAAGAATTCTTGGGTGAAACCAGCAAAATCATCGACATGATTGTTGACCAGTCTGAACATGGTTTGGAAGTTTTACGTGGTTCATCAACCTACACTTACGAAGGTAACTGGAAACTCACTGCTGAAAATGGTGCCGATGGTTACCATGTTTCTGCTGTTCACTGGAACTACGCAGCAACGACTCAACACCGTAAAGAAACTCAAGCTGCCGATAACATTCGCGCGATGAGCGCAGGTGCTTGGGGTAAACAAGGTGGTGGTTCTTATGGTTTTGAAAATGGTCACATGTTGCTTTGGACACAATGGGCAAACCCAGAAGACCGTCCAAACTTCCCGAAAGCAGACGAATACACCGAAAAATACGGCGAAGCGATGTCGAAATGGATGATTGAACGTTCACGTAACCTATGCCTCTATCCAAATGTCTATTTGATGGATCAGTTCGGTTCGCAAATTCGTGTACTTCGTCCTCTTTCTGTTAATAGAACCGAAGTCACCATTTACTGTATTGCACCTAAAGGCGAAGCACCTGAAGCTCGTACCCGTCGTATTCGCCAATATGAAGATTTCTTTAATGCATCAGGTATGGCAACACCAGACGATTTAGAAGAATTCCGCGCTTGTCAGGCGGGTTATGCAGGTATTGCACTTGAATGGAATGACATGTGCCGTGGTTCTAAACACTGGATTTATGGACCAGACGATGCAGCAAACGAAATTGGTTTAAAACCAATGTTAAGTGGTATCAAAACTGAAGATGAAGGACTTTATCTTGCCCAACATCAATATTGGTTACACACCATGAAACACGCGATTGCGACAGAGAAAGAAATTGCTGATCAGGGAGAAACAGCATGAGCACTCAAGACAAAGCAACTTTAGAAAATATTGCTCAGTTTCTCTACCGTGAAGCTCGTTTTTTAGATGATGAACAATGGGATGACTGGCTTGCATGCTATGCACCGGAAGCTTCTTTCTGGATGCCAGCTTGGGATGACGACGATAAATTAACTGAAGATCCGCAATCTGAAATTTCACTCATTTATTACCCAGACCGTCAAGGTTTAGAAGATCGCGTGTTCCGTATTAAAACTGAGCGCTCATCTGCAACCATGCCGGACACGCGCACAAGCCACAATATTGCCAACGTTGAAGTTCTCGAGCACGACGGAGACAAAATCACTGTTCGCTTTAACTGGAACACCTTGAGTTTCCGTTACAAGACAAATTACAGCTATTTCGGTATGTCACGTTATGTGATCGATTTTTCAGGTGATCAACCAAAAATCTTGAGCAAGTATGTCGTTCTGAAAAATGACTACATCAATCAGGTTATTGATATCTACCACCTTTAAGACATACCCCCTCAGTTAAACGGACTGTTGGCTGAGGGTAAAAGTTTCAAATATTTTGTAGGATACATGCCATGTCAAACCACAATGTTGCACTTCAATTTGAAGATGGTGTTACACGTTTCATTAACGTCGCTCAGGGCGAAACCCTATCTGACGCAGCCTATCGCCAAAAAATTAATATTCCTTTGGATTGCCGTGATGGTGCATGTGGAACTTGCCGCGCATTTTGCGAGTCAGGTCATTATGACATGCTAGAAGAAACCTATATTGAAGATGCATTAACACCAGAAGAAGCCGAGCAAGGTTATATTCTTGCTTGCCAATGTCGCCCGACTTCAGACGCCGTATTCCAGATTCAAGCATCGTCTGATGTTTGCAAAACAGCAATTCATAGCTTCCAAGGCACATTAGCCCGCGTTGAAAACCTATCAGACTCAACCATCACATTTGATATTCAACTTGATGAAGGCCAACCGGATATTCATTTCCTTGCAGGTCAGTATGTGAATGTTGCAATTCCAGAAACTGGCGAAACACGTTCATATTCATTTAGCTCAAAACCCGGCAACCGTTTAACTGGCTTTGTGGTACGTAACGTACCGAATGGCAAAATGAGTGAATTCTTGAGTAAAAATGCCCAAGCTGGCGACAAAATGACATTTACGGGTCCATTCGGTAGCTTCTATTTACGTAATGTAGCGCGTCCTGTGCTTATGCTGGCAGGCGGTACTGGCATTGCCCCATTTATGTCGATGTTACAAGTGCTTGAAGAAAAAGGTTCAGAACAGCCTGTTCGTTTAGTCTTTGGCGTAACCAATGACTTTGACTTAGTTGCCTTAGAAAAACTCAATGAATTACAGGCGAAATTCCCATGGTTTGAATATCGAACTGTAGTTGCAAGCCCTGAGAGTCAGCATGAACGTAAAGGCTATGTGACTGGTCATATTGAAAGTGAATGGTTAAACGGTGGCGATGTCGATGTTTATTTGTGTGGTCCAGTGCCAATGGTTGAAGCTGTACGTGGGTGGTTAGAAACTGAAAATATCAAACCTACTAACTTCCTGTTTGAAAAATTCTCTGCGAATTAATTTAAGGTGGAGAAGTTATCTATGTCAAACCGTCAAAGATTTACTGATAAAGTCGTGATTGTTACGGGTAGTGCCCAAGGTATTGGTCGCGGCGTGGCACTACAAGTCGCAGCTGAAGGCGGCCAAGTCGTCATGGCTGACCGCTCTGAATATGTTGAAGAAGTTCTCAAAGAAATTCAGAGTACAGGTGGTGATGCTGTTACGCTTAATGCCGACCTTGAAACATATGCGGGCGCACAAGCGGTTGTTGCAAAAGCCATTGAACACTATGGTCGGGTAGATATCCTGATTAATAATGTAGGCGGCGCGATCTGGATGAAACCTTTTGAAGAGTTTTCTGAAGAAGAGATCATTAAGGAAGTGAACCGCTCACTGTTTCCAACTTTATGGTGCTGCCGAGCTGTGTTGCCAGCCATGATTAAGCAACAATCGGGTGTTATTGTAAATGTATCTTCAATTGCAACTCGTGGTATTAATCGCATTCCCTACTCTGCATCTAAAGGGGGGGTAAATGCTTTAACAGCATCGCTTGCTTTTGAACATGCTAAAGACGGGATTCGAGTCAATGCCGTTGCGACTGGTGGAACCGAAGCACCACCTCGCAAAGTACCACGTAACGCCAACCCACTCAGTCAAAATGAAAAAGACTGGATGCAGCAAGTGGTAGATCAAACTGTAGATCGAACATTTATGGGGCGTTATGGCACAATTCATGAACAAGTAAATGCAATTTTATTTCTCGCATCAGATGATGCATCTTATATGACTGGATCAGTCATTCCAGTCGGAGGTGGAGATCAGGGTTAATCCTGATCTTTTTATATGATCTGATACATAATAGGATTTGCATGGAGGCAATCAAACAATGGCAACCCTGTTAAAAATATTAAAAAATGACTGGTCGATATCAGCAACAGTTGCTGGCTTTCTTGCGGTTTTAATTTCTTACTCTGGCCCACTGATTATTTTCTTTCAAGCTGCTCAGCGAGCCCATGTTTCTACCGATATGATGGTGTCATGGATTTGGGGAATTTCAATTGGTGCCGCCGTTTCAGGCATTTATCTTTCAATTAAATATAAAACGCCTGTCATTACCGCATGGTCTGCACCGGGTACTGCCCTGTTAGTTACTCTATTTCCGCATATCTCATTGAATGAAGCAGTAGCCGCCTATATTACTTCTGCGATTGTTATTTTTTTAATTGGCGTTACAGGTTACTTCGACAAATTACTCAAATGGATTCCGCAAGATGTCGCTGCCGGCATGATGGCAGGTATCCTTTTTCAATTTGGTATTGGCCTATTTACCGCATCTGATAGCATGCCTTTTATTGTCTTTAGCATGCTCATTGTGTTTTTAATTGCTAAACGTTTAATGCCCCGCTACACCATGATTTGGGTGTTAGGGGCCGGAGTTTTATTAAGCCTCATTTTAGGCAAAATGAATCCGGTTGATGTGAGTTTTAGTCTAGCTATCCCGCAGTGGATTAGCCCAGAATGGACGTGGGATTCAACACTTAACCTTGCCCTTCCTCTGATTCTAGTCAGCTTAACTGGTCAATTTTTACCGGGTATGGCGATTATGAAGCTCAGCGGTTACGATACGCCAGCCAAACCGATTATTAGTGTTACCAGCATTGCCTCTTTAGCGGTTGCCTGCGTGGGCGGTATTACCATTGTACTTGCCTCAATTACCGCTGCTTTATGTATGGGCAAAGACGCTCATGAACTTAAAGAAAAACGGTATATCGCAGGCATTGCCAACGGAATTTTTTATATTTTAGGTGGCTTATTTGCTGGCAGTATTGTCATGCTATTTAGCTTACTTCCTAAAGAGTTGGTTGCAGCACTTGCAGGTTTAGCTTTGCTTGGTGCAATTGCGACCAATATTTCTGTTGCCATGAGAAATGACAGCCAACGTGATGCTGCACTCATTACCTTTCTAGCTACAGCTTCGGGCATGCATTTTCTCGGATTAAGCTCGGTTTTTTGGGGCATTTTTATTGGTGTCATTGCTCATTTCATTCTTACGCCACGATCAGCTCCAGCCACAAATTAAATTTTACCTAAGTAATTCAACCCAAATAAAGTCTTAATAGCCAAATCAGGATGCAAATAATTTGCTATCCCTGTTTTGGCTATTTTTATTTATTGTCAATTAAATTCCATTTTCCAAAGTCAATTTCTAAAATAATTAAATAATAGATTTCAATCTTTCATCTTAATATTTTTCCGACCAATTCATAATATTAACTGATCTATATTTTTAGTGGTGATTCTCAGCAATAAAATCAAGAATAAAACACCAATAAAACCCTTAAAATTCTCACTATATAATATTCAAACTATTTTAAAGAATAAAGACCCCCAGTTCATATAGTAAAAATAAAACCATATTTTTCAAACAATTAAATTATTAAAAACCCAATACCTTAAAGACATAAAGATATATCAATTAGGTTTTTGACTCTAACTCGATAACAAAATAGTTTATTAAACAATAACGCGATACTTCACAAATTGGAGGTGAAGAAAATGGATGCGAGTAAGGTTAATATTAATGAGCTCATTGATAAGGCCCGTTTTACAGCTTTTCATTGGAAAGTTTTAATCTGGTGTTTACTTATTATTATTTTTGATGGATATGATTTAGTCATTTATGGCGTTGCACTTCCTTTATTAATGCAACAATGGTCATTAACTGCTGTTGAAGCAGGTTTGCTGGCAAGTGCTGCTTTATTTGGCATGATGTTTGGTGCCATGATTTTTGGCACACTTTCGGACAAACTCGGGCGTAAAAAAACCATTCTGATTTGCGTGACTTTATTTAGCGGATTTACCTTTTTAGGTGCTTTTGCTAAAGGGCCAGCTGAGTTTGCAATTCTTCGCTTTATTGCTGGCCTTGGTATTGGCGGGGTCATGCCAAACGTGGTCGCGCTTATGACTGAATATGCACCTAAAAAAATCCGCAGTACATTGGTGGCAATCATGTTTAGCGGATATGCGATTGGTGGCATGACATCTGCACTACTCGGTGCATGGCTCGTTAAGGATATGGGCTGGCAAATCATGTTTTTAATTGCGGGTGTTCCACTTTTACTACTCCCACTGATCTGGAAATTTTTGCCTGAATCTCTCACATTTTTAGTGAAATCTAACCAAAGTGAACAGGCAAAAAGTGTTGTCAGCAAAATTGCGCCTCAAACTCAGGTAAATGCCAATACTCAACTGGTGTTAAACGAAAGCACTATAACAGATGCACCTGTCCGCGCACTTTTTCAACAAGGCCGTACCTTCAGCACATTTATGTTCTGGATTGCTTTCTTTATGTGTTTACTCATGGTGTACGCCTTAGGAAGCTGGTTACCTAAACTCATGTTGCAAGCAGGCTATTCGTTGGGTGCGAGTATGTTGTTCCTGTTTGCACTCAACATTGGTGGCATGGTTGGTGCAATTGGTGGCGGTGCTTTAGCAGATAGATTCCATTTAAAACCTGTCATTACCATCATGTTTATTGTGGGTTCAGCAGCTCTAATCTTACTTGGCATTAATAGTCCACAATTTATTTTATATAGCCTGATTGCCATTGCTGGCGCTGCCACAATTGGTTCACAAATCTTACTCTACACGTTTGTTGCACAGTTCTACCCGACAGCACTTCGCTCAACAGGCATGGGCTGGGCATCAGGAATTGGTCGCATTGGTGCAATTATCGGTCCAGTTTTAACTGGAGCCCTACTCACATTTGAACTTCCTCACCAAATCAATTTCTTGGCGATTGCGATTCCTGGTGTGATTGCTGCACTTGCAATATTTATGGTCAATCTTAAAGCCTCTGTTGCTGCGCAAGCTCCATCAACATTTAACACTCAAAACACACTTACCCAGCAGTAAACATACATGCGCCGAGGACTGGCGCATTTATCTCGGAAATGGATTATGGAATTAATACACCGTTTTAAACCGCAGACTTTAGCTGTAGCAACTTTAGTATTGATGTGTGGCAATTCATGGGCAGCAGATACCGCGCAACAAAGTGAAGATGAATGGAAATTCACTTTAAAGAATGCCTACGTTAATCGTAATTTTGACAATGATGCACTCAAAGATACAGGTAGCTGGTCTCAGGCAGCGTCGTTATTTTATAAATCGAAAATGCATGAAACCCCACTAGTAATAGCAGACAAGCCAATCACCATTGGTGCAGATGCTTCTGTTCAATATGCAGTACGTTTAAGTTCAGACAAACATATCGCCGATACAGTTTTGCCTTTTAACAAAGACACTCAATCACAAGCGTCCGACTTTTTAAAATATGGCGCGACCTTAAAGCTGGGCTATGACAAAACTTTATTAAGCGTCGGTGAACTTTGGTTAGATTTACCAGTGACAGCGGTAGATGCGAGCCGTCAATTACTTACTTCGTATTGGGGAACCAATTTAAAGTCTCAACTTTCAGATCAGCTTTATGCGGAAATTGGTCGGGTTGAAAAAGTATCTCCACGAAATGAAGAAGACTTTAAAAAGTTTTCCTTCACGGCCAATGGGGTTACCAAAGAATCTGATGGCTTAAACTACTTAGACCTTCGTTATCAATTTACGCCGTCATTAAAGGGTGAGTACTACTTTGGTAATTTAGAGGATTTGTATAACAAGTATTATGTGGGACTTGAGCATACATGGAAGCAGCCAACTTTTGCCCTGACTTCCAAGTTTAAATACTTCAATGCCAAAGATGATGGCAATACTTTTGATATTGATGCGCAAAACATTGGAGTGCTAGAAACCCTCAAAGTAAAAAACCATACCTTTGGTTTAGGCTACCAACAAATCATGGGTGAATCGGCTTATCCATTACCGGATGGTTTCTTGCCAGAAACCTATTTTATTAACTGGAACGCTACTGGTTTCTTTAAAGAAGATGAAAAGTCTTACCATGTCATGTACGGCTATGACTTTAAAGATTACGTTCCGGGCTTAAACACAATGGTGAAATATGTTTATGGACATGACTTTAAAGCAGCTAATGGCGAGAAAAATCATGAGACTGAGTCGAATGTCATTCTGAACTATGCGTTTCAACAGCCATTCTTAAAAGGCGTTGCTCTTCAATACATTCGTATTGATTATAATGTTAAACATGGCAATGACTTTGGTGAAGACCGCCTATTCGTCAATTACACCAAAAAGTTCTAAAGTTTTTTAATTTAAGCTAAGCGGGCTACTTTTGGTCCGCTTTTTCTATATTATTTCACCCATAAAAAAACGCCCTTACGAGCGTTTTTAATTAAAATTCTAACTTAAGCCACATGCTTTTGAACAACAATCGAACCTACTGAATAACCAGCACCGAAAGATGAAATCACACCATATTCGCCATCATTCACTTCATGACCTGTGCGGTGTAAAGCAATAATTACGCCTGCTGAAGAAGTGTTTGCAAACTCATCTAAAATAATTGGCGCACGGCTTAAATCTGCTTCTTTACCAGCCACATATTTCAAGATTAATTCATTCATGTTGGCATTGGCTTGGTGTAACCAGAAACGCTTAATATCATTTGCAGTTAACTGCATTTTTTCCAACTGCGCATTAATTATTTTTGCCACCAATGGACAAACATCTTTAAATACTTTGCGGCCATCTTGACGGAATAACTTGTCGTCAACGATTGCATCTTCGCTACGGTTTAAAAACCCGAAGTTATTACGGATGTTGTTTGAAAATTGAGTAAATAGATGAATATCTAAAATTTCAAAACCAGTTTTAGTCGTAGTCTCTTCAATAATAGAGGCTGTCGCAACATCACCAAAAATGAAGTGACAATCACGGTTACGGTAGTCTAGGTGACCAGAGGTAATCTCAACATTCACCAATAAAACACGACGAGCACCTGAACGAATTGCATCTGCTGCTTGTTTCAAACCAAAAGTGGCAGCTGAACACGCAACATTCATGTCATATGCATAACCTTGAATACCTAGCGCTGACTGGATTTCAATCGCCACTGCTGGATAAGCACGCTGCATGTTTGAACATGCCAAGATGACGACATCGATATCTTCAGCAGTCACGCCTGCATTTTCCATGGCTTGTTTAGCCGCAATAACACCCCATTCAGCCTGAAGTGACAACTCGTCATTTGAGCGCTCAGACAAACGAGGACGTAAACGAGTTGGATCGAGAATTCCTGATTTTTCGATGACGTAACGGCTTTTAATACCAGAAGCTTTTTCAATAAATTCAGCACTTGAACCACGTAACTCTTCAAGTTCACCAGATGCAATTTTCTCTGCATTGTCTTGGTTATATTGTTCCACATAAGCATTTAAACTGACGGCCAGTTCTTCATTAGAAATGGTTTCTGTTGGATGAAATAGCCCAGTACCTGTAATACGAATGCCCATGTAAAACTCCTAAAAAAATGAAAAGGGTCTATTAATCTTTCATTTATAAATTGCGTTGTTCGCTAAAAACAACATAAACAGACCCATATCTATTTTAACTGATTCCCAAACGATCCCATAACTTTTGCAGTCGAGTTGGCGAAATAGGCATCTTGGTTTTCATCGGTTGAGAAAATAAAGAAATGCGAAATTCTTCCAACATCAAATACAATTCTTTGATTTTAGGATCATTTTTAAATTTAAATACCTTGTCCATCCATGGATCGACATCATCAATAGCGGCATGATCTCGCTGTAGATTATTGGGCAATCGATCTAAACGCAATAGCAGCGCTTTTAAATAACGCGGGTATTCCTGCCAAAGATCGACAGGCTGGCAATAAACAAAATTACCCAGTGACATTAAATCTAGCTGATCTTCAATATCATCAACGCTACGGCCAAATATGTCTCGATCGAGCACTAATAACTGACGGCGGATTTGCTGCCATTGAATATAAATATCACTCAATTGCTCAAGTGCTTGCTGACCATAACTCAAAAATTGTTTTTTGACATGCTCTAACAGTTTATTAAATTCATCAGCATTAATTGGCAAAGTCGTAATCGCCATTTGCAGGGTTGCATAAACTAGCATCTGCTCAAGTTTAGCTTTATCACCCAGCGGTGAGTATGCCAAAGCAAGCGGTTTTGAAATCTGCTTTTTCAATTGACGGACCAAATCACCAAGCTGCATGTGAACCAGACGAATAATGCCTTCACGATGCTGTTTAATAGCTTCAGCCTGATCATTAAAAGTCTGGATGACAATACCAGATTCGTCTTTCGCTTCAAGGTCAGCAAAAGCTTTGGTCGGTACTAAAGCCTGATATTGTTTTACAACAACACCCGTGACTTTATGAGAAGCCTCAAAATTAAAGTTTTCAGGAAAGTCTTTAAACTCACCTTTTTGCTGTTTTACTGGACGATGAGTTTCAACGCGACAACGCGCTTTGAGCTCTGGCAAATCACGGCCTTTCGCAATCAGCTTTCCTTTTTCATCAATGACCTTAATGAAAGGCACCAAATATGGATCAATGCGCTCAAACGAAAAATCTTTTTCAGTAATTTGCTCCCCACGTAAGGCAAAAGCTAAATAACTAAAGATATGCTGTCGTAAATGTACAGCATCAATGCCTTGCATGAGTTTACGAGTTGTATCTGGAATAGGCACTACATTACGGCGTTTATCTTTTGGTAGAGCTTTGAGTAAAGCCTCAATTAAATCTTGGCGCCAACCCGGAATTCCCCATGACCAGATATTTTCGTCAACCTGAGGCAGTGCCTGAACAGGAATCTGAACTGTTGCACCATCTTCGTCATGGCTTGGGTCAAAATGATATGTTGTCGCTAAACGTAGCTGACCGTTATGTAAATAATCTGGAAATTGTTGAGTAGTTGGTCGGTCATTCAACCAAAGTGAATCATCCTCAACAAATAAATAACGTGGATTATTTGCTTCTACCGTCGCCCGCCAGTCTTCAAAACTACGACGGCTTGCAATTTCTTCAGGAATTTTAGAGGCATAAAACTGATAAATTGTTTCTTCATCAACCACCAAATCACGGCGACGCAATTTATCTTCAACTCGCTCCACTTCTTCAAGTTTAAGCAGATTATGTTTTAGAAATGGTGGGACTATACCCAAATTACCTGTAGTTAATGCATCACGTAAGAAAATCTCATGTGCAGCAGGTTGATCAACTTTTTCAAAATTAATCAAACGCTTTGGTTCAATAATTAAACCAAACAAAGAGATTTGTGCATAGGCGTTTACAATGCCAGCTTTTTTAGACCAATGCGGCTCAAAATAGTGATATTTCAACAGGTCACGTGCAGCAAGCAAAATCCATTCAGGGTCAATTTTTGCCAAAGTACGTAAATATACCTGAGACGTTTCGACCATCTCAAAAGCCATGACCCAAGAGGTATTGGTTTTGTGCAAAGTACTTGCCGGAAAAACTTTTGCCTTTTGCTGACGCACAGCCATAAAGGTGTTGCGTTCATCAGTTTTATTGGCAATGAAAGATAATAAACCAGTCAATAATGCGCGATGCAAGTTTTCATAGTTTGCAGTTTTTTCATTAAAGCTGAGTTTTAAACCTTCCGCCAATTCAACCAATTGTTGATGTGTCTGTTTCCATTCACGTAAACGCAACCAACTTAAAAAATTCTGCTTTGCAAACTGACGTCGTTTATTTTCCGACATTCCAGCTTCACCTTTAGGATTTAGAGTATCCCAAAGTTTCAAATAAAACAGAAAATCTGAATCTGCTTCTTTGAACAATGCATGTTTTTGATCGGCCTGCATTTGTTTGTCTGCTGGACGTTCACGTGGGTCTTGAACAGCCAAAGCACTGACTACCACTAAAATTTCTTTTAGCACGCCAAAATGAGCACCACCAATAATCATACGTGCTAAACGTGGGTCGATCGGCATACGTGCCATCATTTGCCCGATTTTAGTCAACTCACTTTTCTTTTCGTTCAGTGCCCCTAACTCAATCAAGAGCTTTCGGCCATCATTTACAAGGCGGAAATCTGGTGGCTCAATAAAATCAAAGTTTTCTAGTTCACCCAACCCCAAACTTTGCATTTGCAAAATGACGGAAGCCAAGTTTGTCCGTTTAATTTCTGGTTCAGTAAATTCAGGACGGCTTAAAAAGTCTTCTTCGCTATATAAACGGATACACACACCAGCAGCAATACGACCACAACGTCCTTTACGCTGGTTTGCAGCCGCTTGGGAAATAGCTTCGATCGGTAAACGTTGAACCCGTGAACGGTAGTTATAACGGGAAATACGTGCAAAACCACTATCAATCACATAGCGAATATTTGGGACCGTAAGCGCTGTTTCAGCAACGTTGGTCGCAATAATAATACGACGTCCCTTTCCACTTGGACTGAAAATCTTTTGTTGTTCAGAAACCGCTAAGCGCGCATATAGAGGAAGAATTTCTGTATGTTTCGGTCCGTACTTTTGCAAGGTTTCTTGTAATTCACGAATTTCTTGTTCGGTGCTTGAGAAAATCAGAATATCGGCATATTCAGGATGACCTTTTGCCTCTGCATCCGCAAAGCACTCTTCAACTGCTTGTACGACTGCACGTGGTAGATTTTCTTCAAAATCATCAAATTCGTCGTCGTCACTTCCGCCAATATTCATCTCGGAAATTGGACGATAAATTACTTCAACCGGAAAACTACGACCCTCAACTTCGAAAACTGGCGCATCGTTAAAATAGCTGCTAAAACGATTAACATCTAAAGTTGCCGAAGTCACAATGACTTTTAAGTCTGGGCGTTTTGGTAGTAATTGTTTTAAATAGCCCATAATAAAATCAATATTGAGCGAGCGTTCATGTGCTTCATCAATAATGATCGTGTCATATTTAGACAAATAACGGTCATTGCCTAATTCTGCCAGCAAAATACCGTCAGTCATTAACCGTACAATTGAGTCTTGCGAACCTTGTTCATTAAAACGGATTTTAAAACCAATCGATTCGCCAAGCTTTTCGCCGACTTCTTCAGCAATACGCTGTGACACACTACGCGCAGCCAAACGTCGTGGCTGGGTATGACCAATCATGCCTGTTAGGCCACGGCCCGCTAACATAGCAATTTGGGGAAGCTGCGTGGTTTTACCTGAACCAGTTTCACCTGCCACAATAATGATCTGATGCTTTTGAATTGCTTCAATTAAACGGTCAGCGTATTGAGAAACAGGTAAATCCTGATTTAGTTTAATTTTAGGTAAACGTTCAAACCGTTGTCTTACTTTGGCATTAGACTGTTCAAATAATTTCTCAATCTCTGCTGTATTCGCTTTTTTATCTTTACGTAAACGATTTAAACGGTAACGATCTCTCGCCATCACCCATTGATCTATATTTAAACCATTCTGCACAGACAAACTTTCCTGAAAATACACCAATCCGCTATTTTACGCTTTAATGACCTTAAGGTAAAACAGTTGATTTTTTATATATTTTTAATTTTTTACATTTTACCCTTGAATTTTAACTAAGTAGACTTCATGTTGTTAGGCAAGTTTCTTTTACTATAACTGTCATTTGATTTACATGTTTTTGCAGTCAAATCGAATACAGTGTTTGGGGACTTAAAAATCGTAAATTTATCACTTATTCAATTTTCCGATTTTAGTCATGTAAAAATACTATTTCCCCAATAAAGAATTTTTATTTATTCTACATCTCGTAAACAAGTTTAAATATAAACCTCAATCATGGAGACAATGATGAGCTTGATTAATACTGAAGTTAAACCATTCCAAGCAACTGCTTACCACAACGGCCAATTTGTTGAAGTTAACGAAACTAACCTTAAAGGTAAGTGGTCTGTTGTATTCTTCTATCCAGCTGACTTTACTTTCGTTTGCCCAACTGAACTTGGTGACTTAGCTGATAACTATGCTGAATTCCAAAAACTTGGTGTTGAAATTTATGCTGTATCTACTGATACACACTTCACACACAAAGCTTGGCACGACACTTCTGAAGAAATCAAAAAAATCCAATATCCATTAGTTGGCGACCCAACTTGGACTCTTTCTAAAAACTTTGACGTTCTTATCGAATCTGAAGGTTTAGCTGACCGCGGTACTTTCGTTATCGATCCAGAAGGTAAAATCCAAATCGTTGAACTCAACGCTGGCGGTATCGGCCGTGACGCATCTGAACTTCTTCGTAAAGTAAAAGCTGCTCAATACGTTCACTCTCACCCAGGTGAAGTTTGCCCAGCTAAATGGAAAGAAGGCGAAGCAACTCTTGCTCCATCTATCGACCTAGTTGGTAAAATCTAATCTCTAATTAGATTTTAAAAACCTAAAGAACCATCCTTCATCGGATGGTTCTTTTGTTTTGAATAAGCACATCACATTTTCTTCTGATACTTTTACAATTCTGCCCTTCCCGATTACATGAACTTTGAGTAATGTCGAATACAGAACTGATGTTTTTTTGAGCTTAAGTAATATGAAATAAAAGGGGAAAAATTTATGACGAATACAGTGGCAGTCACTTCATGGAAATACAATGCAACATCACGTCATTTAAAAATATTTTATAGCGATGGTTCAGGCGACCTTTATCATCCTGTGCCTGTATTTATTTATGACAATTTACTACGCTCAACTGATAAAACTGCTTTTGTGCATAAATATTTAGAATTTGATTTACATTTTACGCGTCTATCTTTAGTGAACGCTTCTTAGCAGGAACAAAAAAAGGCCTGATTTGAACAGACCTTTTTTTAAAACATTGATGATGACTTTACTCAACTCATTTTGCGACCACAACACATAAACCAGCGCCAACAGGTAAAATAGTACTCATAAAAGTACTATCTTTTTTAATTAAAGAAAGTAAAGGCTTTACTTCAGCAGCATGTGAAATGACATTATCAATAATCAATACACCACCTTTTGGCTTGATAAGACGTTTTAAGTCGGGCCAATAATTCTCATAAGCATTGCGCTCAGCATCTAATAAAATGAAATCATAAGTTTCTTGAGCTTCTTTTAAATAATCGGCTGCATCTCCTACCCAAAAACTAACCATTTCACTCAACTCTAATTCAGTAACGTGGCGTTTTGCTTCCGCACTACGAGTTGCATCGATTTCGAGAGTTATAACTTGTCCATGAGTAGCCTGAGCTGCTTCTGCGAGCCATAAAGTAGAATAGCCTGTTGAGGTTCCAATTTCTAAAATTGTCTTAGCTTGCTGCATTCGAATAAGTTGAGAAAGCAGTTGGGCTGATTCGGCCTCAATATTACGATAACGCTGTAAGCGATCTGCCTGTTGGGCGTCATGTCGTTTAAAGGTGTCATATAAATCTGCAACTCTTTCTAAGAAAACAGTATTTGTCATACATTCACCCTTTAAATTGTTATTTTATATGACAGCCGTTTGGATTAAGTGCTTTGGACTAATTTAAACCGCGGTACGATACTTCCATCTACCACTTGAACGGTTTCAGTAAACATATCTAGTGGACGTACCCAAGTTGAATAATCACCATAAAGACACTGATAAACGACCAACTCCTCTTCAGTCTCACTATGTTTTGCCACAGAAAAAACTTGATAGAGATTACCTTTATAATGCTGATAAATGCCGCGTTGCAATGCCATGAAGCTACCTTTTAAAGTTATAATATAAAATCTTTACAGCCTTATAACATATATAAAATTTCACATATTTTCATTAAAAAGCATCTCAAAAATTAGAGTTAGAATTTAAATTGCTCAAATACTATGATTTATGTAGAAATAACGATTTTTTTCTTATAAAAGCATTCTATAACAGCTATAAATCTCAAAACAACATTCAAAAAACCGATCAAATCTATAAAAACATACTGTTTTACCTATTTTATGTTTTAACGTACTATGCATCTATTGAAAGAATTTGGATGCATTGGAGTAAAAACAGATGTTAGATCAAAACATTAAAACTCAATTAAAAGCTTATTTAGAACGTTTAGAAAGTCCAATCGAATTAGTTGCTGCTTTGGATGAATCAGATAAAGCTGCTCAAATTAAAGAGCTGGTTACCGAAATTGCTGAACTTTCTGACAAGGTCACTGCCCGTTTTGATGGCAACAATACACGTCGTCCAAGCTTTGGTGTGGCTAAAGCAGGCGAACAACCTCGTGTGTTCTTTGCCGGCTTACCAATGGGTCATGAGTTTACGTCTTTGATCTTGGCACTGTTACAGGTGTCTGGCTATGCGCCTAAAGTTTCTGATGAAGTGCTGAACCAGATTAAAGGTTTAAACCTGAAAGCCAACTTCGATGTATTTGTATCGCTAAGTTGTCATAACTGTCCGGACGTTGTGCAGGCGCTTAACCTGATTGCGATTTATAACCCGAACACCACCGCAACCATGATTGATGGTTCATTCTTCCAAGACGAAGTTGAACAACGCAAAATCATGGCGGTTCCAATGGTGTTCCAAGACAACGAACACATTGGTCAAGGCCGTATGACCCTTGAAGAAATCGTGGCGAAACTCGACACCAACTCTGCTGAAAAAAATGCAGCAGCGCTTAATGCCAAAGATGCCTTTGATGTATTGGTGATTGGTGGTGGACCTGCAGGGGCAACAGCTGCCATCTATGCAGCACGTAAAGGCATCAACACAGGTATTGTGGCTGAACGCTTCGGTGGTCAGGTCATGGATACCATGGACATTGAAAACTTCACGTCTGTGCAAAAGACTCAAGGTCCTAAGTTTGCTGCCGAAATGGAAGCCCATGTTCGTGAATACGATGTCGATATCATGAACCTGCAACGTGTGAGTAAAATTACAGGTGCAGACCAGACTACAAATGGCTTGGTTGAAGTTGAACTTGAAAATGGTGCAAAGCTTGAATCGAAAACAGTGATCCTTTCAACAGGTGCACGTTGGAGAGAAATGAACGTACCGGGTGAGCAAGAATACCGTACCCGTGGTGTAGCGTATTGCCCACACTGTGATGGTCCATTGTTCAAAGGTAAACGTGTTGCGGTGATTGGTGGTGGTAACTCTGGGGTTGAAGCTGCAATTGACCTTGCGGGAATTGTTGAGCATGTCACTTTGGTTGAATTTGACACTAAACTTCGTGCTGACCAAGTGTTGCAAAACAAATTGTATAGCTTGCCAAATACGACTGTGATTATGAATGCATTAAGTACAGAAGTGTTGGGTGATGGTTCACAAGTGACGGGTCTTAAATATAAAGATCGTGCGACTGATCAAGAGCATGTGGTAGAACTTGCAGGCATCTTTGTTCAGATTGGTTTGTTACCAAACACTGATTTCTTGAAAGACAGTGAGCTTGAATTAACCAATCGTGGTGAGATTATTGTCAATGACCGCAACGAAACCAATGTGAAAGGTGTGTTTGCTGCGGGTGACTGTACGACAGTTCCGTACAAGCAAATCATTATTGCCACAGGTGAAGGTGCTAAAGCATCACTCTCTGCTTTTGATTACATCATTCGTTCTGGCCAGTAAAATCATCAAACCATAATTATTTAAATCAAGCCTAGCATTACAAAATGCTAGGCTTTTTTAATATTAGAGTTACAACTCTTTAACAATTTTCGATCTTTATTAATTAGTTAGTTTATGTTTATATTTTAAACATCCATTTTTTGGATGCCTTAAATTAAAAAAGGAAAAACACAATGAATAAATTACTTGTTGCTTTAGGTCTTGCTGCGACCGTTGCTCTTGTTGGTTGTAATAAAGATAAAGCTCCAGAAACAGGTGCGACAACGGGTGAACACTTAGAAAATGCAGCTCAACAAGCAAGTGCAGATATCAAATCTGCTGGTGACAAGGCTGCAGACGATATTGCAACTGCAACTGATAATGCTACTGATAAAATCGACGCTGCTACAGATCACGCTGCTGATGCAACTGCTAATGCCGCTGCTCAAACTGAAGCGACTGCACGTAAAGCAACTGCTGATACAGCTCAAGCTGTTGAAAATACCGCTGCTGAAGTAAAAAAAGATGCTCAGCACTAATCTCCAGAATTAAAAAAGCCCCTGTTCATACAGGGGCTTTTTTTAGGCTTTAAAATCTTTTATGAAATTAAACCTTCATCACGCATCGCAATTTGTACAGATTGACGTTCTGCTACTTTATTACGCAATGCAATAATATGCTTATAAGGCGTTAAATCGTGCTCAATTGAGTTTGACCAATTTGTTAAAACAAATAGATAAGCATCTGCTGGACCGAAATTATCATTTACCAAATAATCGTAATCAGATTCAGATAAATAATTATCGATATATTTTAAAAGGCGATCAATTTCTGCATAAGCTTTGGTTTTTTCATCAGTTGTTAAAGGCGCCCCAAAGAAGACTGCATAAGCATCATGTAATTCAGAGTTTAAATACCCCAACCACTCCAATACTTTCGCACGACCCATACCAGATGGCGGAATTAAATCCTGCTTAGGGTCATGCTGAGCAAGAAACGGTAAAATCGCAACGTTTTCAGTTAACATTAAACCCGGGTTAATTTCTAAAGCAGGTACATATCCTTTTGGGTTAATCTCGTAATAATCTGCGCCTTTTTCTGTTTTATGTGTTTTTAAATTTACCCGTTCTAAGTCAAAATCAACATTAATTTCATTTAAAATAATATGTGCAGCTAAAGAACATGCGCCTGGCGAATAATATAATTTCATATCTGATCCTTGTTATCTCATATTAACGTTTTAAATTGCTTCTAGAAAACCTGCAAGGTTTGCACAATTCTTTAATTGTAAAAAAGCGTAAACTTATAAAATACTTACACCATCTAATATTCTTGAAAAAGTCATTCCTTGCAAGTTGTCTTGCGTGACGATTGTTTAAAATATGATAAAACACATTTGCGTCACGCAATTTTTCCGTTAATTACGCTTAAAAAGCTGGCTAAGCCAGTTCATTAATTCAGATAAGAAATCAAAAATACCATTTTTCTTATCATCATCGGGATGGCTTGAGTCTTTTCCATTTAAATCTAGATCGACAATTACAGGGTCGTGGTCCGAAGAACGATAAGCATCTTCACCATAGAACAATGCCTTTTGCTCATCCGTTTTATATTCTTCGTTGTAATCTAGAACGGTTGGCTCATCTGCATTGATATGCCATGCAAAGGTTCTGACTACTTTTGGATATAAAGCTGCGTCTGCAATTGCATGATCTAAGTTACCTGCTCCACCATTGCCGTTGGCATCACTCGCAACACCAAAAACATAGCTATATGCCTGAGTGCCCTGACCTACCTTAGCGTCATTAAGTAAAATTTTATAATTCGCTTTTTCAAATGACAAAATAGGTTCTTCTTTTGCGTAACTATTCATATCCCCGACAAGCAAAGCATTTTGCTTAGGTACTTGAGTTGGATTTTTCGCTAACCATTGAACAATTTGATCAACTGCTTTCACACGAGTTGGATTCCAGCAACCTTGACCATCTTTTTGGTCTGCATCACTAGAGTTAGCATCCACCCCACTACAGCTTTTAGATTTAAGATGGTTTGGAATAACGGTAAAGGTTTTATTACCACGAACTGCTTGGAAACTTTGCGCCAATGTCGTTCGGTTCTTGTCCCCTAAATCAAGCACAACAGGCTTATTTAATGGTTTAACACGTTTGCTGTTATAGATAATGGCAACCGCAATTGCATCAGTACCTAAACGATCCAGATTTTCAGGAACAACGTATTTCCAATCACTACCTAAAGCTTTGGTCAAATTAGCAATAGCACTGTCTGGACCATAACCGTTGTTGGTAATTTCCATCAAACCGTATACATCGGCATCAATCGCTTTGAGTGCACTCACAATTTTACGATGCTGTTTATCAAACTCAGCTTGGGTCGTTGCACCACGTTCTGTTGGGAAACCTGTTGCGCCGTTGTCATAATTCAAAACGTTAAATGAAGCAACACGAATATGATTGGCATTTTTGGTAAGGACACTTTGACGCGGATTTGGTTGAGCAATAACTTCAGGTTGATTGCGCCCAAGCACAGGTTGCACACGCCAACCATTAAAACGGTACTCTAAAATACCTTCAGCATTTTTAAGTTGATAACCCGAGCGTAGCGTATTGGCAGCACTAAAATTACTTGGTAACCATGGCGTACGGTTTTGGTTGTTATAACCATCATCAAAAATAATTTTCGATAATAAGTTTTTCTGAGCTAGGGCTTTGGCTTCAGGAGACAGCGCAGGAAATAAATTGGTTGGAATATATAAACGGCCTAAACTTAGCGATAACTCACCATAGCGACCATAATTATAGTTCTCACTCACCGTTAAAGTCTGAGGTAATTTGACCAACATACCTTGATAACGCTGCGGAGAATTAATTGAGCCACCTGTTAAACTAGCAAACGGAAGTTCAAGGCTAATCGGCTGAACCTGATTTGCCATATTGCTATTACAGGTTTGAATATCTTGTTGTAATTGATCTATCTGTAGCTGATTTTGGTAGCTTGTTAAACGGCCACGTAAAATAACTTCATCGCCAACTTGTCCACCTTTTACAGCGCTGCTATTTGGAATATAAATAAAAATTGCATTACTGACATTTGCTCTAGCCTTCGTATCAGGCGTCTGAACATAAAAACCAGAGAATCCATTGGCATAACGATAGTCAGCCGTAATCACACCACGCACAGTATAAGTCTGGTCTTGAGTTGCTGCCGCTAAGTCAGCAATCGCTGTATCTGAGCTTGAACAACTGACTGATTCAACTGGAGGCTGTGTTGTAGAGCCCGATAAATTTGAAAAGTCATTTCGGTTTGTCCAAGCCGACCATGAATGATCCAAATCAAATGCTGCTGTTGCATCAACACTTAAAGCTGGGTTTTCTGTTTCAATACGCTTAAAACTATTTCCGAGGCTTGAAACTGCCGTCCCCCATCCCGCTGCTGGGCGTTCACCAATCCGGCCAAAACGGTCTACAGGTGTACCTTTATAAACGAGTACAACGGCATCGTCACCATTAAAAGATAGCGCTGCAACCTGATTAACTTTGCTTCCAAGTTCTGTTTGCAACTCAGAGCGACCCACCAAAAACTTTTGCTTACTGGTTAACGTACCTTGTAAACGAAAAGTTGCTGTTTTTGCAGTTCCGCCATTATTAAATTGTTGAATCTCATAATCGGCTAAATTGACTGTAGTGCCATCTGGATTATAAATTTCCAAACCTTTTTTATTGCTGCTGCCATCAACATATTGGCTAAACATGAGCTGTGCCTGAGCAACAGAACTATATGAAAATGCGCCTAATGCACTTAAAAAGACCGAAAGTGTTCTTAATTGAAAAGTTTTCATGAGTAAAAATGTTCGTTTGAAATTTATATAGATTCATAGATTAAATATTGAACATGACATCTACATGAAGAAAAACACCGAAACATTTGACTTGACCACCCGAAGACTTAAAATACCGCATTTGAATTTCAATATTGCCAAGGTTATGTCGATCGATCAGTTAGAAACGCAAATTGCAGACTTAGACAATTTGCCTGAACACCGTGAAATTGTGACGTTTATGCGTCGTTCAGCACCACTTAATACGTCTCAACGCACGGCATTAGAACAACATCGCGATTTAATTTTGGAATATCCTGTTGGCGACTTACGTCAACACTTCGAACACCCAGAGCGTCCTTTAACTGTTGAAATCGGTTTTGGTATGGGTCGTTCGTTAGTACTTATGGCAAAAGCGAACCCTGAACGTAACTATGTGGGTATTGAAGTCCATGTACCTGGTATTGCTCAATGCCTATATGAAGCAGGTATAGCCGAAGTTAAAAACTTACGTGTACTTGATGCAGACGCGATTCAGGTTTTACGTGAAATGCCAGATAACAGCATTAACTGCGTACAACTTTACTTCCCTGACCCTTGGCAAAAGAAACGTCATTTTAAACGCCGTTTTGTTGCCCATGAGCGTATGCCATTGGTTGAACAAAAACTTGAGCTTGGCGGTACGTTCCATGCTGCAACAGATTGGGAACCGTACGCAGAATGGATGCTTGATGTATTAGATAACCGTCCAGACCTTGAAAATTTGGCAGGTAAAGGCAACAGTTACCCTCGCCCAGACTGGCGACCAGTGACTAAGTTTGAACGCCGTGGTATTGAGTCAGGTCATAAGATTAATGACTTTATTTTTAAAAAGATTAGGTAAATAATAAAAAGGCTTAGAATCACTCTAAGCCTTTTTTCTTTTGATTATAAAAAATTATATAAGTAAAAAATCTATCTTATTCACTGCGCCAATCTATTCATTTCTTCTTTCCAATTAATCATTGCCAATCGAGCCAAATCTAGATATTTATAGAAATACTTACTTGTCACACTAAAAATCGATAAGGACAACACATGCTAAAAATCTTAGGTCGCGATAACTCCATTAATGTTCGCAAAGTCTTATGGCTCTGCGAAGAATTAGATCTTGAATATGAAAGAGAAGATTGGGGAAGAGGCGTTCGTTCAGCACAATCTCCTGAATTTTTAGAATTAAACCCAAATGGGCAAATCCCTGTTGTTTTAGACGGTGATTTAGTACTTTGGCAGTCCAACAGTATTATCCGTTATCTAGCAAATGCTTATGACAAAGAGTATCTGCTTTACCCTACACAAGCGAAAGAAAGATTTTTTGTAGATCAATGGCTTGATTGGCAAGCGATAGAGCTGAATAACAGCTGGACTTATACGATTATGTCCCTGCTGAGACATTCACCAAATCACCAAGATCCAAACTTATTACAACAAGGTATTGATAACTGGAATCGTCATATGCAGATTCTCGATCAACAACTTGCAAAAACTCAAGCCTATGTTGCAGGTACAGAGTTCACTCTAGCTGATATTCCAATTGGTCTTTCTGTACAACGCTGGAAGGCAACGCCTTTTGACCATCCAACGCTTGACCATGTTGACCAATATTTTGAACGCTTAAATCAACGTGCGGGATTTTTAAAATGGGGAAATAACGGTGAACCTTAATTTTTAAATGAGCTTTAAGCTGAGTGATGGCGTTGTAAGATGCCATCACTTAAAAGTTGATAGACCTGTTTTAAATCATCTCGTTCTGCTTGAGCTAATAAGTTTTGATGCATGGTCAAGATATTTTGATCGCCTCGTACTGCGGGCCCAGTTTGCATGTGCTTTGGATCATTTTCAGTAGCTTTTTTTGCTGTTTCCAGAATTAAAGGATAAAGCAAGCTAAAGTCGACCTGCTCTTCATCTGTAACCTGCTTTGCCATGTCAAAACAATAATTACTAAAATTACAGGCAAACACTGCCGCCAAATGCAAAGTTAAGCGCTGCTTTGAGGTGTATTGATATACTCGATTACTTAGGCTATTTGCTAAATCTGAAAGTAAGATTAAGTCATCTTTATAAATTGCTTCAACAAACAACGGCGTTGCAGACCAGTCAACCTCTCTTTCAAAGCTAAATGTTTGTAATGGATAAAACACCCCTGCTTTTTCATGCACATGACTGATGACTTCAATATTAGTGCTACCCGAAGTGTGGACAATAAGTATTTCAGGAAATAATTCATGAACCTGTTTTGCAAGCTCAGCAATTGCACTATCTGAAACTGCCAGAATAATTAAATCAGATATTTGAAAATCTTGAAGAGACTGGCATGCTTTCGCTTGAATTTTCTCTGCAAATTTTTGGGTTTTATCAAAATCACGTGCATAGACTTGTACGATGTTATGCCCTTGAGCCAAGAGTACCTTTGCCAAATGAAAGGCAACTCGTCCACTTCCTATCAAACTGATTTTCATTTTAACCCAACACTATTTATCTCTATAAAAAAAGCTTCTCAAAATGAGAAGCTTTTTTCAAATTAAAATAACTAATTTTTCATAAATCAGTCGATTATTGGGCTACTGAAAACTCAATACGACGGTTTTTAAAGCGACCTTCATCAGTTGTATTTTCAGCAACCGGTTGATCAGAACCATGACCCTGTGCAACTAATTTAGACGCATCTACACCTTTAGATGTTAAATAATCTACAACTGCTTGAGCACGACGTTGAGACAAAGCTTTATTTGCAGCAGCATTACCAGTTGAGTCGGTATGACCACCTACATTTAATTTGACGCTAGTCACTTTATTTAAAAGTGTTGCAGCTTGATCAAGAATGGCTTTGTTATCTGCAGGTATATCACTTGAACCACTCGCAAAATTAATAATTTGCAAGTTAAGCGCTTTGACCAAAGCATTTACATCGACATTGTTCGGGTCAATTGAGCCTAGAGCAGTTTGCGAAGCAGTTAAGCTATTGCTTACAGATTGCTCAGCTGTTGCTGGTGCTGTACCAACAACCTCAGTATGTGGCACCAATGCTTTTACTTTTGCAGTTAAAGCTTCTAATGCTGCCGCATCGCCCGCTTTCAAAGTAATTTTGTCGCCAACCCATTCTAAAGATGCATTTGGCACACCTTTTAATGCACCTAACACACCTGCAAGCGCATCTTTATCTGTAAATGAAGCCGCATAAGTTTGGCTTGTATCTACATTACAATCTTGAGTTGTCGAAAAAACCTTCTTAACGTTGGTTTGTAGCGTTGCCAAGAAGCCTTGATCACCAATCCCAGCCTGACACTGACTCACTGCCCCTTTATCATCTGTACTTAAAGTTAAGCTAGCGGGTGCAGCAGCAGCTTCAACACCACTTGCAGCTGACGGTTCTGGTGCTGGTACAGCTTCTTTATGCTGACAAGAACGCCATAGCCAAGCAATGATAAGACCCAAAATAATGAGGGCAATAATGGGCAAAAACCCACGAGACTTACCTGTATTTTCAGTTGCTGCAGCTAATGGTGGAGCTGTTGAAGTTGAATGAGGAACCGAAGATAAGCCTGCACCAACACCTAAAGGCGCTAATAGACCCACTGCCCATGCTGGTAAATATGAACGAATAGTATCTGCATGTTGGCGCAAGTAATTCACAATACTTTGTTGATCATTTCCGGCAACATCTGAAATTGCATTAAGGCTAGGTTTAATTGCACTGTTGAGTGTACTTTCTATTTCATTATTTGGTGCTGTACCGCTTAAATGGGTAAGCACGGTATTCTTGATTTGGTCATTATGAGAAAAAAGGTCTGATAAAGAAGGAGCCAAACTGTTTTTCAATTGTCCGATAAGATCAGGTTTAGCAGCTAATAATGAAAGTAAAATTGGATAAAACTTAGATAAAGCATTCGATTTTTCGCCTAGGTATCCATCCTGTTCATCTAATAATATTGAAGATACTTTTTCTTTAAGCAATTCTATAGGGTTTATCGACATTGGTTATTCTCCCGAATCTTATACGTCGTAACCAGCAACTTTTGATTATTCAAATAGTTCTCTTTGCTGATAGTTTTTTATTCTAATCTTCCTTCAACCTTTTGTTGTTTTTTATATAATTTATATACAATTTTCCATCTAGTATTTACAAAACAGGCAGATCGTATTGATCTGCCTGTTTATATTTTAAAATTACTTTAACTAATCGTCTGATTATTTAGCAAAAGTCTGAAGCACTTTACCCGTTAAGGTTTGTCCTAACAAAGGGGTGTTTTTCCCTTGCGATAAAATAGTATCTTTGCTTACTGTCCAGTTTAAAGCAGGATCTACCAATACCCATCCGGCTTCATCTTCCCAACGTGAGGTCATATTGGCAACCTGCGCTGGTACGCTCGTTACTTTAGCAACCCATTCGAGTGGTTCGAATAAACCCTCATTAATGAGTTGAATCCCTAAAGATACATAGGTATCAAAAGCTGTAATACCCGGCTGAGTTTCTGCAAATGGCGCCATTTTTGCCGAACTGCTTAAAGGCTCATGGTGCGTACAAATTGCATCAATTACACCTTCTTTTAATCCTTGACGTAAAAGTTCTTTATCTTGCTCAGAACGTAATGGTGGGCGAACGTGTGCAAGTGAATTAAAACCGTCTATTAAATGTTCAGTTAAATGTAGCTGGTGCATTGCAACATCGGCAGTCACAGGTAAGCCCTTTGCTTTAGCAGCACGAATTAGGTCAACCGATGCACCACAAGACAACAAACCAAAGTGAGCTTTTACGCCAGTTGCTTCAATCATAAGCAAATATTTGGCAATCGCTACAGTTTCAGCAAGCGCCGGAATCATTGGCAGACCTTGGCGAGAAGCAATAAAACCTTCGTGTGTACATCCATCTTTAGCAATCTGTGGTTCTTCGGCATAGAACACAACCGTTAAGCCAAGACCCGCTGCATATTCCAAAGTACGAATAACCACATCATCATTTTCAAAAGCGGCGTTGGCATTTGAAACAGCAGTACAACCACCCTTTTTCAAGCCAGCCATATTTGCAGGTTGTTTACCATTTAAGCCTTGCGTCTGAGCACCAATGATATGCATATGAATGCCACCATCAAGCCATGCCTTTTCAATCAAGCCATGAATGAGGGCACCGTTGTCTTGTACAATCGGCTTTGAGTCTGGTGGGGTAATGACATGCAGAATACCATTAGCACGTGCTGCCTTACCTTCAGATTTAAGTGTACCGTGTTGCTGTTGGCCAGGTTCACGTAAACGTGCGCACAAATCAACCATGGTTGGCATTAACCATTTGCCTTGGCCATCAAGTGTTTGTTCAACTTGCTCTACTGGAGCAATCAGCTTGCCATTTTGAATATATACAGTTTGTACGTTGTCTGTTTTCTGGATTGGGTCTAACACACGTACATTTTCAATTTTTACAATACTCATGTGATCCATTCCTTACAACGTAATCGCTTCAATTAAACCTTGCTCTTGGAGTTGGCCTTGCATTGACAGTGCCAACACAGCCATACGTACAGCAATACCGTTGGTTACTTGTTTTAAAATAACCGACTGGTCTCCATCCGCAACACTTGAGTCAATTTCCACACCACGATTCATTGGCCCCGGATGCATCACGATACAGTCCGGTTTAGCCAAACCAAGACGTTCTTTGTTTAGGCCATACATTCGGTAGAATTCAGACTGTGAAGATAATGCTGGAGAGTCAATACGCTCATTTTGAATACGTAGAGCAATAATCACATCACAATCTGTGATCCCTGCATCCATGTTGTTAAACAAACGGACATGTTCGCCATATTCGGAAAAGCCCACTGGTAATAACGTATTCGGTGCAATCACACGAATATCTTTACAGCCTAGTGTTTGTAATGCAGCCACATCAGAACGTGCTACACGAGAATGTTTAATGTCACCAATAATGGCAACGCTCAACTCTTCAAACGGTTTCTTTGTTTCACGGCGAATTGTAAGCATATCGAGCATCGCTTGCGTTGGGTGGGCATGACGACCATCTCCAGCATTAATAATCGCGACCTTTGGACACACATCTTTAGCAATGAAATGTGCAGCACCCGAAGATGAATGGCGGACAACAAAAATATCTGCAGCCATTGCTTCAAGGTTCCAGAGCGTATCTCGTAGTGTTTCACCTTTTGATGTACTTGAACGTGCAATATCAATATTCAATACATTGGCAGACAAGCGTTTTGCTGCTGCTTCAAAAGTAGTACGAGTACGGGTGGAGTTTTCAAAGAAAAGATTCATCACCGTCAACCCTTCTAAGAGCGGACGGTTAATTAAATTATTATTATCATCTAAAAAGCTTTGTGCGGTATCTAAAATCTTAGTGAGGTTTTCTTTTGAAAGCCCCTCAATTGTTAAAAAATGTTTTAAATTTCCGTCTTGATTGAGCTGAACCTGACTCGGCTGATGCAACGCTGCAATATGCATAATGGATTCCTATGGGTCGAATCGCGAAAACGTGCATAGTGTAGCTGAATTCCGCTCTTTTCGCAGAAGAACTTTACAGAATAAGGCCCTAAATTGACCAGAAAATTTAAGACCGTGATCTAGACTATCTCAATGCACCTATATAATGGTGTGGAACTTGTGCCCGATAAATTTCTTCGGCGGTGATTTCTGAATCTTCATCGGCTTTAACAATAGCAATTTTTTCTTTTTCAGAAGGTTCAGGTAGCGTGTCTACCAACATTTTTAATCTCTCAACGCATCGTCTTAAATCGTCATCCTCTGTTTCTAATGCCAGCGCAATTACATACTTTGCGTAATCTTTATTTTGAATCACGTACATTGCATCTATTACTCGCCCTGTCACTCTACGCATACGTACATATATTTGTGTGGTTACTGAAAAAGCATCCGCATTAGCAATAAAACCATTCCCCATCATGTCTTTCATTTATAACATCCCCATCCATTAAAATTATAAAAATGGTTAAAAACCGACTATGTCTGTTAAATAAATAACCATCCATAATATTGGTCTAGCAAAATACATACCATTTTCAAGCTATTCCTCTTTAAAAATCAGTTTATTGGTTGCTAAATGATAGGTTGCAATAATTTAAAAACCTTTAGGCATCAAAATACGTTAAACTTTGCATCGTTAATATTTATATGTTTTGGTCAATCGAGTTTATGAATACCTCTTTACGTTTAAACCACTATTGGATTACTTGTGCTGATGGTTTAGAACCCCTCTTACAAGAAGAAATAGAACAACTTGGCACCAAAGTGACAGAACGTAAAGCAGGACGTTTAATCATTGAAGGGACGCTTGAAGAAGCTTACCGCATTTGTATGTGGTCGCGTCTCGCTTCTCGTGTTTTACTTCCTATTCATACGTATGAACTTGAATTTACGCATGATGCCCGTGATGTAGCAGAAGAGCTTTATGAAGGCGCAATGAGCTTTGATTGGTCGCTTATTTTTGCACCACAAAGTACTTTCGCAATCCGCTTACATGCAGAACGTGAAATTATGGTAAATACGCAATTTGCTACATTGCGTGTAAAAGATGGCGTTGTTGATTCCTTTATGGAAGCTGTAGGTCGCCGTCCTAGCATTGACACCAAACAACCAGAAATTACGATATATGCTTTGGCAGGTAAAACTGAACATACTTACTGCCTAGATTTATCAGGTGACTCGCTACATAAACGTGGCTACCGTCGTTTTATGACGGATGCACCAATTAAAGAAAACCTTGCTGCTGCAATTTTACAAAAAGCTCAGCTCAAACAGCGTAATCCAGAGATTATACTTGACCCAATGTGTGGTTCAGGCACATTTATCATTGAAGCATTAATGATTTTAACTGACCGTGCACCAGGACTTGTTCGCCGTTTCGGATTTAATGGCTGGCATGGTCATGACCGCGACCTTTGGCTTTCAATTAAAGCAGAAGCAGCAGAGCGTCACGAAAAGGCACTTGAGTTACCTTTACCTAAATTTTATGCCTACGATGCAGACTGGGAAGCGATTAAAGCAACCCGTGAAAATATTATTGCGGCAGGTTTTGAAAATGTATTAGGCCAGATTCAAATCGAAGAACGTACTTTAGCTGACTGGCCAGATTTTGCTGCTGAAGGCAAAACTGCATTTATTGTGACTAACCCGCCGTATGGTGAACGTTTAGGTGAAAAAGCTTCAAACCGTTCTCTATACTTAGGTTTATCAGCACTTTTACAAAAACATTTTCCAAATCAATATGCAGCAATTATTGCAGCTCAAATTGAACAATCTGATGTTTTAGCGTTTGAAGCACCTGAAACTTTACGTTTAATGAATGGTAAGTTGCCAATTTATATCCGTTTCGGTGTAATCAAACCAGAAAAAGTGAATCAACCATTTTTAGTGAATTGGCAAGCTCAACCAATTGAAATGGAAGAAGCACAAGACTTCGCTAATCGTTTGCAAAAAAATATGATTGCCTTGAAAAAATGGGCAACTAAAGAAAATATTTATTGCTTACGTTTGTATGATGCAGACTTACCTGACTTTAATGTCGCTGTTGACTTATATGGTGACCGTTTACACGTTCAGGAATATGCACCACCAAAAACAATTGATCCAGAAAAAGCTAAAAAACGTTTTAATTTAGCGCTTGCTGCGATTCGTGCTGTTACTGGTTTAAACCGCGATGCCATTTTTATTAAGACACGTGCACGTCAAACTGGTACAACTCAATATACGAAACAAAGTACGGCTTCAAAACGTTTTATCGTTCAAGAAGGTAAAGCTAAAATTTTAGTTAACCTAACTGATTATCTCGATACAGGTTTGTTCCTTGACCACCGTCAAATGCGTTTACGTATTGCTCAAGAAGCACGTGGTAAACACTTCTTGAACCTATATAGTTATACGTCTACTGCAAGCTTACATGCTGCACTGGGCGGTGCTGCCAGCACAACAAGTGTAGATTTGTCGAACACCTACTTAAACTGGTCAAAAGAAAACTTCGTTTTAAATGGCTTAACTGTAGATCACCCAGATGAACAACACATGTTCTTTGCCAGTGACTGTTTTGAGTGGTTAAAAGAGGGTCATGAACAATACGACCTTATTTTTATTGACCCACCAACATTCTCAAACTCGAAAAAATTCTATGGTACATTCGATGTACAACGTGACCATGTTTCACTTATTAAACGCGCAATGAACCGTTTGCACAGTGAAGGTACGCTCTATTTCTCGAATAACTATCGCGGTTTTGAAATGGATGAAGAAATTGAAGCTATTTTTCAGATTGAAGAAATCACTTCTGAAACCATCGGCCTTGATTTTAAACGTAACCAAAAAATCCACCGTGCATGGAAAATTCAGCACCCTGCTCTAGATCAATATTAATGAAACTAGAGGTTATTATTACTTCACGGTAATAATAACCTCGCCATGAACATTTTTTGACTCAAAATCATATTTAGTAAATCGATCTGCTCTTTCAGGTAATGCAATCATTTCTAACTTCTTCTTTTCTTTATTATCAATAACATGATTCTGTTTTTGTTCTTGATAAGGCGAAAGTACGCTAGTTCTAAGCGCATTCCATCGAACTTGCTGTAAATAGTTATCTCCTAATGCCTGCCGCACTTGTTGTTGTTCTATCGCAGGTTTTTTGGCATCGTCCTGAGCTTTCGCAATAATGACGGGTAAAGACGTGGTTATCGCTCCTGTTTGAGTTGCAAGCGCACTTTCTGACATTGGTTGTGCTGCCCATGTATTTGATAATAATACAGATACACCGCTCAAAATTCCCAGCATATACCCTTGTTTATTGTTCATTTCATTCATCCTAAAATTGTTATTGTTTGTTATATCGAACAAAATTAACAATTTTTTGAGCATGTCGCAATGTTATAAATAAACTTCCCGACCATTAACATGGATCATTTTAAAATCTGATTTTTTTCACAGAGATTTTTGAATATTCAATTCGTTTTATAGATTGTTATCTCAGACTTGAACGATACCTCTAAATCACTTACTGTGATTTTATAATTTATTTGTATTTGATTTTATTTATAAGTAGACACAATACGAGGTGACATAATGCTTCAGCAGTGCTGCCAATTATTAGAAAATCTTCAACTTAAAGTCGCATTTATTGAAAGTGCCAGTTCTGGTTATTTGACTAGCCAATTTTCCATTCATAAAAATAGCGGTGCAGATATTTTACTCGGCGGTTTAGTCAGTTATGACCCCAGTATTAAAGTTAGTATTTTAAATATCAATCCAAAGTTAATAGAGACTTACACAGCAGAGTCACCACAAGTCACAGAAGAAATGTGTAAGCTGGGTCAAACGTTATTTCAACAAGCCGATCTTATTGTAAGTTGTACTGGTCTATTAAAATCTGGAGGGAGTGAAACTCCAGAAAAGCCTGTAGGTACTTTTTTTATCTGCATTTCTTATCAAGAGCGTATTTATCATTACCATTATTTTTTATCTGGCCACCCCGAACAAAAATTAAGAACATTAACTCAGAAAGTTTCAGATGCCGTAGTTGCTTTACTCACATCAACAACACATACAGCCTCACCATAAAAAAAGAGAATATGTTTCCATATTCTCTTTTCGGTTTTAGCAGAAAAAGCTTAGCTGAGTTTCATTTTATCGAAGACTAAATGCCCATTTTCGCCTTTAACCAAAATGGTATCGCCTGCGACAAAATCACCCGACAAGATTTTTTGAGCTAATGTGTTTTCAATCTGTTGTTGAATCGCACGTTTCAATGGGCGCGCTCCATATACAGGGTCGAAACCAGCATCAATCAATAAATCAAAAGCAGTATCATCTACAGTTAAACTCATATCACGATCAACAAGTCGTGAACGTAATCGATCCAACTGAATATCGGCAATGCCTCGAATTTGTGCTTTTTTGAGTGAATGGAAAATCATAAGCTCATCAATCCGGTTAATAAATTCCGGACGGAAATGCTGACTTACCGCATTCATTACAATGGCACGCACGTCATCGTCTGTTGCACCCTCACCTAGCTCACGTACATCTTGTGAACCTAAGTTCGATGTCATCACAATAACCGTGTTTTTAAAGTCTACTACTCGACCCTGTGAGTCTGTTAAACGTCCGTCGTCCAACACTTGTAGCAAGATATTGAATACATCTGGATGCGCTTTTTCAACCTCATCAAACAACACCACACTATATGGTTTACGGCGAACAGCTTCGGTTAAAACACCGCCTTCTTCATAACCCACATATCCCGGAGGCGCACCAACCAAACGGCTGACCGAATGTTTCTCCATGAATTCACTCATATCGATACGAATCATGGCGTCATCACTGTCAAACAAGAAGTTCGCCAGTGCTTTAGTCAACTCAGTTTTACCAACACCTGTTGGACCCAAGAATAAGAATGAACCACTTGGACGATTCGGATCAGACAAGCCTGCACGCGAACGACGAACCGCATTCGATACAGCAACAACGGCTTCATCTTGCCCTACAACGCGGTCGTGTAAAAAACCTTCCATATTGAGTAGCTTTTCACGCTCGCCTTGCAGCATTTTCGCAACTGGAATTCCTGTTGCAGCACTAACAACCTCAGCAATTTCATTTTCAGTCACTTTAGTACGAATAAGTTTTGGCTCTTCGTTCTCTTCTGCAACTTCATCTTGCTCAAGTTGTTTTTGAAGCTCTGGAATCACACCATACTGTAAACGTGCTGCTTCAGCCAAATCACCCTCACGCTGAGCCTTTTCAAATGCGATACGCGCTTTATCAAGTTCAACCTGAGCTTGTTTAGTGCCTTCTACAAGAGTCTTCTCAGATTTCCAGATTTCTTCAAGATCGTTGTACTCTTTCTCGACTTCAGCAATCTGTTTTTCAAGATGAGTAACTTCGGCTTTGCTGCCTACATCTTCATCTTTTTTTACAGCTTCCAATTGCATTTTCAACTGAATTAAACGGCGATCGAGCTTATCAAGCGCTTCTGGTTTGGAGTCAATTTCCATCTTAATACGAGAAGCTGCTTCATCAATCAAGTCAATTGCTTTGTCTGGTAATTGACGATCTGTAATGTAGCGATGAGACATTTTCGCGGCAGCAATAATCGCTGAGTCTAAAATCTGCACGCCATGGTGAGTGGCATATTTCTCTTTTAGACCACGTAAAATCGCAATGGTATCTTCAACACTTGGCTCATCAACCAACACTTTTTGGAAGCGACGCTCTAATGCAGCATCTTTTTCAATATATTGGCGATACTCATCTAAGGTTGTTGCACCCACACAGCGCAACTCACCACGCGCCAATGCAGGTTTTAACATGTTCCCTGCATCCATTGCGCCATCACCTTTACCTGCGCCTACAAGCGTATGTAGCTCGTCAATAAACAGGATGATTTCGCCTTCATGTTTTGCCAAATCTTTTAAAACAGCTTTTAAGCGCTCTTCAAACTCACCACGATATTTAGCACCAGCAAGTAATGAACCTAAATCTAATGATAAAACTCGTTTGCTTTTTAAACCTTCTGGTACTTCACCATTTACAATACGCTGTGCCAAACCTTCAACAATAGCGGTTTTACCAACACCCGGCTCACCAATGAGTACAGGGTTGTTTTTTGTACGACGGGATAAGACCTGAATAGTACGACGAATTTCATCATCACGCCCAATCACTGGATCAAGTTTTCCCGCTAAGGCACGTTCAGTTAAATCAATCGTATATTTATTAAGTGAGTCACGCTGATCTTCGTGATTATTACTCATGACTTTGTCACTACCTCGAATATGTTCAATAACTTTACGTAAGCTGTCAGGAGTTACACCTACGGCACTTAAAATATTTTTAGTTTCGCCTGTCTCTGCTAAGCCTAATAGAACCCAGTCAGTTGATAAAAATTCATCACCTGCTTTTTGCGCATATCTATCTGCCAGATTAAGCGCTTTAACGGCTTCAGGGTTTAAATTGACATCTCCAGTCGGATTCGCAATGATCGGAGCATCTTTTATAGCTTGCTCAAGCTTTTGTTTAAGTTCAGGTAACCGTGCACCTGCTTGTTGCAACAAACTAATATTTGATGGCTCTTGTAATAGGGTAGACAAAATATGAATACCTGCGATCGCGGTATGGTCTCTACCCATCGCTAAAGATTGAGCATCTGAAAGGGCTTGCTGCAAGCGGTTTGTAAATTTTTCAAAACGCATTCTTGTTATTCCTCACAACAAATTTGTACTTGTCTAATAGATGGGAACACTTCTTCGGATTTCAAATAAATTTTTATATATTTTTCATAATGTTATTAAAATAACAATGAGTAAAACTCCATTATAATATGGGTTTATGAATGACCTATTTCAAGTACATTTTGTATAATTTTTAAGAGAAAGCAAAAATGTCATGTTTTTATCTGAATTTTTATAACAAATGGCAATTTGAAAGCTGTGATTTTTTTAAAAGTTATAACTGTTAAATATTAAAATAATTGAAGGCAGCCTTTATGTTAAAAGACTGCCTTAACAAAATGATTAATCAATTAGTCTATTGATGAAATGGGCATCTTGCTTGTTCTGTTTTTTCTTTGGGTAAGTCTGGCGTTGACACTGGACGACGCTGATGTTGCTCCTGAATAGTAGGGAACACAGATGTAAAGAAGTTTGACCAACCACCAGTACGTACTCTTAACAAATTATATTGCTCAGGTGATGTCACAGCTTGAGCAAATGTTTCTGGGTCAGCTACTGTTATTGTTAAAATATTAGATGAACTACCTTGACTGAATTGCTTCAGGATAGCTACAAGTTCTTTAACTCCAAAGTCTTCACCAATATTAAAATCTGTAGGTGCTCCATCAGCCATTAAATCTGTGCCGATACCATCAAAACCTTGTAAAGCACGGCTAAACTCAACTTTTTGATGATCAATTTCCAAATCTGCTGGACTTGGTGATGGACTTAGATCAGAAGCTACTGTCGTACCTAAACGGCGACCATCAGCACTCGCACCATTCCATGCCCCCATTTCTACATGATTTTCAAAAGTTCCTACACCCGGTTGAATCTGAATACCAAATGGATGCTCTGTTGAACCATAGCGTTCAGCCAAACTTTTAAGACTTTGTGCGAATTGTGGCCATGGATGAGTAAATGTCTTGACTGATATCTCAGCAATCATTTTAACAATCTCATCACCTAGTTTATCAACTTCAGAATTCCCTCGCCCATAACGTGGTTGTGCCAAAGCAATTTCACGTAAGCGCTTATAACGATCCGCTTGAGCAGCAATACGGGCATGACCAGCTAAATTGCTAATAAATGGCTCAGTCATTTTATATCCCCAGTCACAGCACAGACACTCTAATAGTTCAGGCAATGTAGTAACTGCAGTTAACGGGTCAAAAACCATCGCCTTAATGGCATACAACGAGTTAATCGTATTACTGAGCGAGATATAACACGGTCCATAAATATTATATTTAGCACCGCCACTATAAAAATCTTGCCCTTTAGCCAAGCAGTCATCCATCAAGATATTTAGAATTGGAGATGGACAAATATCTGTATTGGCACCGTAACCTAGAATTTGCCCATTGAATGCCTTGCGATTGAGCAATTCAAAATGCTGTTTGTATAACTCTAATAATTCTTCAAAGCTATCAATCTGATCGGCAGGTTTAGTATTTAATGAAACAGTTTGCCCAAACAGATAACTTTGTCCGGCACTTGAAATTGTTTTACCCTGATTTAGTGCACACTCCAACGGCTGTAAAGTTGAGAAACCACCTAAAGAGAACCAGTTTTCGCCTGGGAACTGAGGTTCATAACAACCATCGCAAGCATAATTTTGAGCTGAACGAATATCGACTTTAGAATTCCAAGTTGGCAAATTAGTGAGTGTATCTCCCCCTACACCATTTCCACTCTGGTGAAGACTAGGAATGAGTTTTTCATCATTTAATAAAATTGGATGAGCACCACCAGATAAAATTGCATGGGCAGCTTCTTGTAAAATATCTTCAGGAATATCTTTTCGGGTTCTTAAAGACAAACACGGGGCATTTAATGGTAAGCGACCTGATGCACGAATGAATAATTTGGTGACCTCATTGTAAGCTGGTTTGGTTTTTAAAAAATCTGCTTCACCATCAGCTACTGTGCCACCCACTGTAATCTGTTGAATCCATTGCCCCAATGATGCTCCTTGAGGATAAGGGCCTGAACTGCCACCCATCGCAAGATTACCGAAAGGTTGATGATCTTCCATAAAAATACGGTTCTGCTGTACTTTTTCATCTAACTTAATATAGAACGCATCGATAATTTCTTGCGCTTCTTCAAGCGTAGCCGAATGGTTGTCCAAGAAAGGTTGCAACAGTTGATCCATTCGTCCAAATGCGGTTGGTTCCCCATTTAAATGCAAACAGCTATGCAATGTAAAAATAAATTGAACTGCCTCAATAAATGTCTCTGGTTTATCCTTCGACAACTTTTCCATTCGATGACCAATCGCAGTTAAATTATCTTTTTCAAATTTTTGTCCTTCTTGCATCTGCCCTGCAATTTTAAATGCGAGTTTTGAGTAATTTAAAAAATATTCAGAAATACCTTTCAATGCCAATACTGAAGCTTGATAGAAATCTTTCTTCTCTGGAGTCTGAGCATTATTTGCATGTTTAGCAATTTCTTGTTGTAGACCAGCTAAACCTAAATCTAGTGCTTTTTTATAATTCGGAATAACATGCCCTACACCTGAGGCTTCACTTAAGTTACGCAGAAAGCCCTGAAGACGCTCCTCCTCAGATAAATATTTCATTACATAGCGGCCTTCACCCAAAGTCAGGTTTGGCATAGCTCCAACAATAATTTCATCAGGCATAATGCGATACGTATCTGATCCATAAATGACCTTACCTTCACATTCACGTCTACTCGAATAGGGAATCATTTCACCATTTTTTAATAATATTTTCCGTCCACGGAAACCATATTTTTCTGATGAGAATAACTGTAAGCTTAATCGGATGGCCCAGCCTTTACGTAGCATAATTGATAAACCCATAATATTTTCAGGCTTATCATGGATATTAAACTGGTTAATGTAATAATCTACACCTTGCTCAATTTCTTCTTGTTTTCGATTGAAATACCAGTTGTCTTGCCATAAAGAAAATGTATTCTCTAGTAGACTTAAAATACGATTAGAAGGTGGATTAAAAAAATCACTATGGGGATTTAGCCCAGTCGCCATATTAAAAAGATAATTACTGTGGTTGTAATACATTAACCCATTATCAGAACTGTTCGTATAATGTCGATCAAAACGCATCCAGTCCATACCTGGGAATGACTCCCAATCCATGTTGTCGTTGTCGTTGTCGTTGTCGTTGTCGTTGTCGTTGTCGTTCAGATAATTAAAATTATTTAAATATTCTGGAGCATCGTCTAATTTTAAATCTTTTAAACTCGGAACATAGAAGATACCGCCCAAGTCTGAGTGAAGATTATTGAATAGACGATCATTCATGAAGCCTTTCATGGAATCTTGTCTTGGTCCAATTTGGTTTGCCATCACTTCTTCTAAAATGGCAGCAGTTTTTGCAAAACCAGCAAAGTAAATCCCTTCTTCATCTGCTTTAGTTACCGATTTGGGTACTCTAAAACTTGAATTTGCCTCAGCACGGCCAAACGGTAAGCCCAGACGCAAAACAGGTGTAGTATTTCCATTTTCATCTTGCACACGAGAAGCTTTAATGTGCGAACGGCTATCACGGTCTGGAATAATCGTGTCGTCAGTTTTACGTCCAATCAAATCTTCAATTTGATCTTCCGACATCATGTTGATTTGATCCCAGTTAATCAGAAACCTTTGAGATAAAATGTATGAACCACCAAAGTGCTCAATATCCTCTGCACCAATTAAAGTATGCTTTGCCAGTGAAATTGGATCAGACGGATTATTTAAGTTCTCAGAAAAACGACAACCTAGAACCTTACCATTGCGACCAGTTTTAGATTGTGAAGCAGTAACCTGACTCACTACTTCCTTAATATCTGAAGCTAAAAATTTCTTAATATATTCCTGTAATATCTTACATGCATTAGCATCATCACTTTTCACATGCAGCCAAATATCACCATTCGAGTTTTTAAAACTTTCATTAGAATCAGTAAAAACTTTTGAGATATTTGGATTTTTTTCTTCTGGATAATGTAATTGCATTCCTTTTGGTCGTGATAAACCATCTTTTTTACAAATTGCATCCCAGTTATCAAAAGATACTCCAATCGCCAAAGTTGTATTTTTACTAGAAAGTGCAGGATTCTTATTGACCTCTTGACGCACAGCTATCATTAACTGACGAATTCTTTCCCGTGTAATCTCTTTATTAAGCCAAACCGTACTAAAAATTGCATGGGGTGAAGGATAAACCAACCCACGTTGCATATATTTCCATACTTCAGTAAAACGATTTTCATAAGAGTTATTTAACATTATATTAAAGTCCTTTAAAATATTTATATAATAATTAGAATTTTGATTACAAATTTAACCAAAAAATCATTATTGACAATAAAAATTAAAATAACAAGATATTTAAAATAAAAGAAAAATACTAAGGATTAACAAATAATTTTAATAAAAAATGAGTTTAGAAAATTTAAAATATAAGATAAAAAAATATAAAAACGAAGATGAATATATTAAAAAAATACTGAATTATTAAAATAAAATAACAAATAAAACTCATTGTTAAAAAAATTAAAATATCTCTTAATTAAAACTTACTGATATAATCTCTAATATTCTTTTATAAAATTATTGTTGTTATGCTAATAAAAAAACTCATCTCCACTTTACTTTTTACATCAATACCTTTTTACTGCTTTGCCGAGCTTCCCCAAGACTCCAGAAGAGCTGGCGGAATCGCAGTGATTCCTTTAACAAGTGATATTACTCGGGTCACCTTTCAACAAAAGCCAGTTTTAATCAGTCAGGAAGGCCAGCAGCGTTATGCTGTATTCGGTATTCCGTTATCTACCCCACTTGGTACTGTACAACTTGATACGAACAAAACCCCTATTCAAATAGAAGTTAAGTCCTATCCTTACGCTGAGCAACGGATTAAAGTTACTAACCAAGACTATGTGAATCCCAACCAAAGTCAGTTAGATCGTTATGCTCAAGAAGCGAAAGAACAAAATAATGTGTATAGCTCATTTACACAGAGTTCATGGCGAGCCCTACCAGCATTTATACGCCCAACTTCAGGGAAATTCAGCAACTCTTTTGGGCGAAAACGCTTCTTTAATGGTGAAGAGCGCGCACCCCACTCAGGTTTAGACATCCCTGCACCAGTAGGACAAAAAGTAGTTGCACCAGCAGATGGTGTTGTAATCCAAACTGGATCTTATTTTTTTAATGGTCAAACGGTATTAATTGATCACGGGCAAGGCTTAATCAGTATGTTCTGCCATTTAAGCGCAATTAAAGTAGAGAAAGGTCAACATATTCGCCAAGGAGAAGTTTTAGGCTTGGTGGGTAAAACTGGACGTGTTACAGGTCCGCACTTACATTGGGGCATGAGCCTGAATAATGCACGAGTAGATCCTCAGTTATTCTTAGGTAAAACGCACTAATTTAGTTTTTTTCGAAAATATTTAGGCGCATCAACATAACCTTCTCGTAAGTAAAACTGGTGCGCCAATGTTCTCTGTTCTCCAGAATGCAGTATCATCCGATCACATCCCCGCTGCCTTGCCAATTGCTCAGCCTGCTGTAAAAGCAAATGTCCAATACCTTTACTTCGTATATTTTCATCAACACACAAATAGCATACTTTGGCAAAGTCCCCTTGTAATGCAATTTGTGGAATAAAATAAAGCGATAAAAAACCGAAAATCTGGTCATCCTCTTCAGCAATCAAGATTACTGCTTTTGGGTCGTTATGTAAGATTTCAAATTTTTCTTGAATAAGAATTAATGGCTGTGAGTAGCCCATCTGTTTAAGTAAATCGCATATTGCTTGAGTATCTTCCCATTTAGCAAAACGAATATTCACTTTCATGCCCTCTTATTTTTTAGTTATTTTTGATAATAAAAAAGCCAACTCTAATGTTAGCTTCTTCTTTCTATCTATCAAAAAAATGCCTTATTCCGCTTCAATAATTTCGAAGTCATGGGTAATTTCTACACCACCATCGGAAAGCATTTTACTCGCTGAACAATATTTTTCAGCAGACAATTCAACCGCTTTTGCAACCTGTTTTTCTTTCACAGCTTTGCCGGTTACCACAAAGTGTAAGTGGATTTTAGTAAAAACAGCCGGAATTGTGTCAGCGCGCTCAGCTTTTAAACTACATACGACATTCGTCACATCTTGTCGAGATTTCTTTAAAATAGTCACAATATCAAACGAAGCACACCCACCAAGTCCCATTAATAGCAACTCCATAGGACGTGGGCCACGGTTTTCACCACCATACTCAGGTGAGCCATCCATGATGACACTATGCCCACTATCAGATTTCGCTTCAAAAGCAACATTCTCTAGCCAATGTACACTTGTTTGCATTGCAACTACCTAAAAAAAATTATAAATTTAAGCAGGGTCTGTTGACATTTCATCTATGGATTGCGTTAGAGCTAAAAATTAATCCAAATAAGACGCAAAACCCAGACAATGGCAATCCTTTGTCCAGTTTTGTTATATAGTTTGTGAAATTTCAGCCATAATCTGAGTTGCCATTTAAGCAGCGCAGGCATAGCGCAAGACTATGTTATTTTGTACGTTCCGTTGTTAAGATCTATTTATTTAGAATGGCTAAATTTCATAGCTCTTGCTTGGTAACGTCTAAAAGAATTGTCTTATGTCGCAACCATCTGTGAAATGTCAACAGACCCTTGTTTTGTACACTAACATAAAATGAGTTGATAAGGAATTTCATCTCTTCTGTGTAATAGCTCATCTCGGGCTTGTGTGAATTGTTTACCCTATTCGGAACATATTAAGCATGACTTCAAATTTTTCACAACTCAGCACAGATGCTTTATCCCCGGGGCAACTACCTGAATCCGTTAAAGCATTGTTAAAACGTGCTCACATCAACAGATATCCAAAACGAACCACAATTGTTGATGCAGGAACAGAGTCGAAATCTTTATATTTAATTTTAAAAGGTTCAGTTTCAATTATTTTACGTGAAGATGATGAACGTGAAATTGTTGTTGCATATTTGAATCCGGGCGACTTCTTTGGGGAAATGGGGCTTTTCGAACCGAACCCTCAACGTACAGCTGAAGTTCGTACTCGTGATGTCTGTGAAATTGCAGAAATTTCTTATGACAACTTCCACGAACTTAGCAAACAATATCCAGACTTAAGTTATGCTGTTTTTGCACAGCTTGTTCGCCGTCTAAAAAATACGACCCGTAAAATGACAGATCTTGCATTTATTGATGTGTCTGGGCGTATTGCGCGTTGTTTAATCGATCTCTCTTCACAGCCAGAAGCAATGATTTTGCCAAATGGTCGTCAAATTCGTATTACTCGTCAAGAAATTGGCCGTATTGTAGGTTGTTCACGTGAGATGGTTGGCCGTGTACTCAAAACCTTAGAAGATCAAGGCATGATCCAGACAGATGGTAAAGCTATTCTTATTTTTGATGTTTCATTAGAAGAGGCACCTGTTACTGATGAAGAATTCGAAGATGAAGAATAAAATTTATTAAATTTTTAATAAAAAGCAAACTTCGGTTTGCTTTTTTTATATGCAACAATGAGTTAATACACAAAACTTACAAACTATTCTAATTTTATGATTTAAGTTGAATACATATTCTCCGTTAGGCTAACTCAAAATTTCCAAGGATTCCGCTGTATGCAATTTAACCCCCTTAGTCGCACAGGCCTTAAGCTTCCAGAAATTTGTTTAGGCACCATGACATTTGGTGAGCAAAACTCCCAGCAAGAAGCATTTGAACAACTCAATTATGCTTTGGCACACGGTTTATATTTTTGGGATACGGCAGAGATGTATTCGGTTCCGCCAAAACCTGAAACTTATGGTGCAACAGAAACCATTATTGGCAATTGGTTTGCCCAAAATGGTCAACGTGATAAAGTCTTCCTCGCCTCTAAGATTGCCGGACCAGGCTTTGGAGGAACACACATCAGAGAAGGCCATACGCGCTTCAACAGCGATCATATTGCTAAAGCCCTAGATAACTCACTAAAACGTCTCCAAACCGATTATATCGACCTTTATCAACTCCATTGGCCTGAACGTCACACCAACTTTTTTGGTACGCTAGCTTATGGCAACCAACAAGCTCAAAATGATTACGACACCACTCCTTTAGAAGAAACATTACTTGCTCTACAAGAAGAGATTAACCGCGGGCGCATTCGCTATATTGGTTTATCGAATGAAACGCCATGGGGCACTATGAAGTTTTTACATTTGGCTGAAAAATTAGGTGTAAGCAAGTTCGTAAGCGTTCAAAACCCATATAGTCTACTCAACCGTACTTATGAAATAGGTATGTCTGAAATTGCTAAATATGAAGATATTGGTTTACTCGCTTACTCTCCTCTTGCTTTTGGCTATCTCTCTGGCAAGTTTAGAAATGGCGCTCGCCCCGCTAATGCTCGTGTCACATTATTTCCACGTTTTAGCCGCTACAGTAACCCTCAAAGCGAATGGGCAACTGAGCAATATGCACAGCTAGCTGAGAAACATGGACTAAGCTTAACCCAAATGGCATTAGCCTTTATCAAACAACAATTCTTTGTGACCAGCACAATTATTGGTGCCACGAACCTAGACCAACTTAAAGAAAATATTCAGGCATTTGAAATTGAATTATCTGCTGAAGTTTTGCAAGGTATTGAGGCCATTCACACTCAACAGCCCAACCCTGCACCCTAAATAAAAAACGGATGCTTAAGCATCCGTTTTCTTTATCTATAAAAAATTTATATCTTATTTACGGCTATTATAAACCGCCATTGCCGCAGGTAAGTTCTTACGCATTTCGCCAATACGCTGCGAATTAGATGGGTGAGTAGACAAGAAAGATGAACCACCACCACCTTCAAGCTTGTTCATTTTTTCCCAAAGTGTAATCGCAGCATTTGGGTTATAACCTGCACGCGCCATTAGCATTAAACCACCTTGGTCAGCACGACTTTCCAAGCTACGAGAATATGGTAAGCCTACACCCACTTGCGAACCCAACTGAGCAGCAGCAGTTCCAAGCTGGCCTACATTGTTACCGGCATAGCTTAAACCAATACCTAATGCCAAATCAGTCAAAGCCTGAGCGCCAATTTTACTTTTTGCGTGCTCTTCTAAAGCGTGAGTCATTTCATGCCCCATAACCGCTGCAATTTCCGCATCAGTGAGGTTCAATTTGTTGACAATACCTGTATAGAACACAACTTTACCACCTGGTGCTACATAGGCATTAATCGTATCAGACTTCAACACTGCCAATTGCCAGCTAAATGGCTGACCCGTCTGGTTCATCTGGTTTGCATACGGTTTCAAACGGTTGAATACAGCATTAATGCGGTTATATGTACTAGAGCTAGCATCTAGCGCACCCTTACCACGTGCTTCCTGCACCATTTTATTAAAACCTTGAGCCGATTGAGCATTTAAGGTCGCTGTATCGGCACCTGCCATATCAGCTACGGTTGCACAGCCAGAAATGGTCATCACACTTGCAGCACACAAGCTTAAAAAGAGTTTTTTATTCATAACACAGATCACCTAAATCGTTAAAAAAGCTGTTTATTCTTTTACACTTATTATAAGAAATACTGCCCACGCTTTGAATGTCTCATTTCTTCATGATCATAGTATTTATGTAACGATCAAGCAGATAAAGTCATCAAATAAATCCAGAAAATCAAACATATTATATTTAACCCAAGATAGACATGACTTAAGGTCTTAACTTTCTCTTCAAGATTAGGACTTTTCCTTTTCCAGAGTAAATAGCTATTTTGTATGAAAACAACAGGAATTAACACGCATGCAAACAATACTGACAAACTCATAAAAGCAGTCATAAAGAAATCTTCATGATATGTTTGTCCATAAATGACCAACATCGCTAAGGTTGGTGAACCACCTATAGCAAATAAAAAAGAATAAAAAATTGTTTTTGAAATAGTTGGTTGCAGCTTCATCCTGAGCCCATCATTCCTTATCTATATATAACGTTTTAATCTGAATCGAATAAAACAAAAACTGCACTTTAGTCGCGTATAAAAAAAGCCCCCCTTTCAGGAGGCTTTTTAATCTTTGCTAATTAAGCAGAGAATGGATGACGTAAAACAATTGTTTCTGCACGGTCTGGACCAGTTGAAACAATATCAATCGGGCATTCGATTAACTGTTCAATACGCTTTACATATGCCAAAGCATTTGCTGGTAATTGGTCAATACTGGTTAAACCAACAGTCGACTCGCTCCAACCAGACATAGTTTCATAAATTGGTTTCAAGCATTCAAAAGAAACCGCATCAGAAGAACCTACACAACCTGAATCTGTATTTTCATAGCCCACACAGATTTTTACTTCTTCTAAACCATCTAAAACGTCAAGTTTAGTTAAGCAAATACCAGAAAGTGAGTTTACATCTACAGAACGGCGAAGGATTTCAGCATCGAACCAACCACAACGACGTTGACGACCAGTAGAAGCACCAAACTCATGACCTACAGTACCCAAGTGTTTACCCACTGGATCACCAGCATCAGCTGCCGCATCGTAAACCAATTCAGTTGGGAATGGACCAGCACCTACACGTGTTGTATAAGCCTTAGTAATACCTAATACATAATCAAGATGTAAAGGTCCCATACCTGAACCAGAGCTTACGCCACCAGCAGTTGTATTTGAACTTGTAACATATGGATAAGTACCGTGGTCAATATCTAGAAGTGAGCCTTGAGCTCCTTCAAACATTACAGCCTTACCTTCTTTGCGATAATCATGCAACACTTTAGTCACATCAACTATTAATGGAGCAAGGACTTCACGCCATTGGTTGCAAAGAGCCAATACATCTTCAAATTTAACAGCTTCTACACCGTAGAACTGAGTTAACTGGAAGTTATGTAACTCAAGCATTTCAGACAGTTTTTCTTCTAATGCTGCGCCACCACGAACAAGATCAGCAACACGCACTGCACGACGAGCGACTTTATCTTCGTACGCAGGACCGATACCACGACCTGTAGTACCGATTTTAGCATTACCACGTTTCTTTTCACGCGCCTGATCAAGTGCAATGTGGTTAGGCAAAATGAGTGGACAGTTTGGAGAAATACGAAGGCGTTCTTTAACAGGAACTCCTTCCGCTTCCAAAATTCCCATTTCTTCAATTAACGCGGCTGGTGAAAGTACCACGCCATTACCAATTAAGCACAATACGTTTTCACGTAAAATACCTGATGGAATGAGGTGCAATACAGTTTTTTTACCACCTACGACAAGAGTATGACCTGCGTTATGTCCGCCTTGATAACGTACTACCGCAGCCGCCTGATCTGTGAGCAGGTCGACGATTTTACCTTTACCTTCGTCGCCCCATTGGGTACCAAGTACCACAACATTTTTGCCCATAATAGCCTCATTACATCATGCTGTTAAAATTGAGAGCCGCCAGTAGAACTTACTGGTGGCGATTAAATCTTTTCAATATTCCATTGTCCATTTTGCGACACAAGTTGATGTGTAGCATAAGGAATAGAACTTAAATCATCATTACCGAGCAACTGAACCACACGTAAACCTTGAGCACGTGCATTAGAAATTGCTTTGAGTAAATCCTGTTCTGTACCTTTTGGAGCAACCACAGTTTCGATCTCTGCGAACTGATTTGCGCCTAAGGCATATAAATCACAACTAAAGCCAGTAGCAGGACGTGCGCGACCAAAATGCTCACCAATACCATCGTAACGGCCACCCTGCGCTAACGGCGCAGCACGGTTCGGCGCATAGACTGCATACATTAAACCAGTGTGGTAGTGATAACTACGTAGCTCTACAACATCGATACCGATATTGAGATTTGGCCAACGGCCTTTAATTTGCTTAAGTGTCGTCTTAAGTGCATCTAATGCTGACTTAAATTCAGCATCTTGCAAAATATTGGCACTTAAGTTCGTCTGCAATGCTTCTAGATCACTAGAATAACGGCCAAGCGCATAGAAATCAGAACCCATATTTAGGCTTTGAGTAAATTCTGCTAACTCTGGTAACGCTTTTCTTTGATAAAGATCAGACAGCTCATGTTCTTCATTTTTTGGCAGTCCAGCATACTTGACTAGACTACGGAACAACCCTACATGGCCCAAATCTAAATGCGCGCCTTGCAAAGTATAGATGTTCTCAATCAACCCCAGCATAACACCGACCATTTCGACATCAGCTTCGATACTGTCGTGGCCATATAACTCTGCACCTAATTGTAAAGGTGCACGAGTAGCATTGAAATTTTGTGGTTTAGTATGTAATACAGTCCCTGAATAACAGTAACGTGCAACGCCTTCAACTGGTCTTACATGTGCATCAATACGTGCAACTTGTGGTGTCATATCAGCACGAACACCGAGTAAACGGCCTGAGAGCTGATCAATAACCTTAAAAGTTACTAAATCTAAGTCTTGATTTGATTCTGATAATGAAGACAACGATTCGATGTATTCGATAAATGGTGTATATACCAATTGATAACCTCGCACCGCGAGGAAATCTAAAGCTTCACGGCGAAGTTTTTCAATGACTTGTGCCTGTTCCGGCAATACATCTGCTACCCCGTCAGGCAGCAACCATGTCTCTGAAATGGTCATATTTCAAGCCTAAAATCTGATCAACGTGGAACGACCCCACATAAAAAAATCGGGAACACACCCGATTTCTCTTAGTGTAGCATGATACTTTGTGCCATGCACCTGACAATTTGCATAAATCTTTCCTAATAAACTCTAAAGTCAAAAAGAAGTTTTTATGAATTAGTAAATGGATTCAATATCTTACTATCACTCACTTAAATTATAATCAAAAGTTCTTCGACCAAAGAAAGGGCCAATAACTGAACTATCGCCTTGTTTCCAATTCACCAGATTTAATCTTTGAATAGCTTTCTTAAATTATTTAAATTCACTTTTAGAAAGAATCACACAAATCCAATAATCGATTTGCATAGCCCCATTCATTATCGTACCAAGCAAATACTTTAGCCTGATGCCCCACCACCATTGTCTGGGTTAAATCAACAATAAGAGAATAAGGAGAATGGTTGAAATCACTTGAAACTAATGGTTCATCAGTAACAGCCATAATTTCCGCATAATCTGTTTGAGAAGCTTTAATCAATACTTCATTAATATGATGAATAGTAATTGGCGATTGAGCGATAAAAGTTAAGTCAATTGCCGCCACATTAATGGTAGGTACTCGAATTGAATAACCATCGATACGGTCTTCCATTTTAGGCATAACACGCTTTAATGCACCGAGTGCGCTAGAAGTGGTCGGTATAATATTTTGCCCAGAAGCTCTAGCACGACGTAAATCACGATGCGCGTGATCAAGTACAGACTGGTCTGCTGTCACCGCATGGATTTCTGTCATAAGCGCAGTTTCAATACCAAAAGCATCATCAATGATTTTTACCAATGGGACCAAAGCCTGCGTAGTACATGAAACACTCGATATGATCTGATCTGTTACTTTAACTTCATTATGGTTCACACCATAAACAATTGCTGCGTCGACATGATCAAAAGGTGCTGCACCAATAATTACCCGTTTTGCTCCAGCTTGTAGATGGCGAGTTGCATCGGCATGGGAACGGAACAGTCCAGTACACTCAAGTACGACATCAATATCTAAACTAGACCACGGCAAAAGCTCAGGTTTTTCCTGTTTCAAAACTTCAACTTTTAGCATTCTTTGATTTGATTGAATGTTCAAAAAAACTTTTTCATTTTCAATAAAGATTTCCACATTTCCATTAAAACGGCCATGTGTTGAGTCATATTTAAATAAATGTACGAGTGTTTGTACATCTGCTATGTCGTTAATCGCCACGATTTCAAAATGAAATTGTTTTGGACTCTCAAACCAGGCACGTAAAACATTACGTCCAATTCGACCAAACCCATTAATGGCGATACGTTGCATGACCTATCCTTATCTACAAAACTACAAGCTAAAGAAGGCATATAGTAAAGCACGTCACGGCTAATTGAATATAGATTTTTAGCCAAATCACAGTTTTGTAAGATATTCCTTTTAAAATCGTTGGTTCGGTGGGGTTTTTCCGCTACAATTTAGCGTTTTTAAAAAATAAGCCCCGTATCAAATGCTCAGGTTTGGCATAAACAAACAGGCATTGATACATTTAGCCAAATTCGAAAATATGGAGTGACTTGGTTGTGAGTACTCGTTTAATGACATCTGCTGAAATTCGTGAAGCATTTTTGCGCTACTTTGAGACGCAAGGGCATACACGTGTCGCGTCGAGTTCTCTTGTTCCTGCCAACGACCCAACTTTATTATTTACAAATGCTGGGATGAACCAGTTTAAAGACTGCTTCTTAGGTCTTGAAAAACGTGACTATGTACGTGCAACCACATCACAAAAATGTGTACGTGCTGGCGGCAAACATAATGATTTAGACAACGTTGGTTACACTGCTCGTCACCATACATTCTTTGAAATGTTAGGTAATTTCTCATTTGGTGATTATTTCAAGCGTGATGCACTTAAATTTGCTTGGGAATTTTTAACTAGCGATGAATGGCTAGCTCTTCCTAAAGACCGTTTATATGCGACCGTTTATCACACCGATGATGAAGCCTATGACATCTGGAATAAAGAAATTGGTTTAGCGCCTGAACGCATTATCCGTATTGGTGATAATAAAGGCGAAAAATACGCATCTGATAACTTCTGGGCAATGGGTGACACAGGTCCATGTGGTCCATGTTCTGAAATTTTCTTTGACCATGGCGATCACATTTGGGGTGGTTTACCAGGCTCTCCAGAAGAAGATGGCGACCGTTTCATTGAAATTTGGAATAACGTTTTCATGCAGTTTAACCGTACTGCTGATGGCGTACTTCACCCACTCCCTGCTCCATCTGTTGATACAGGTATGGGCTTGGAGCGTATCTCAGCTGTATTGCAACATGTTAATTCAAACTATGACATTGACTTGTTCCAGCACTTATTAAAAGCTGCTGCAAACATTATTGGTATTGAAGACGAAGGTCAGCCGTCTTTACGTGTAGTTGCAGATCATGCGCGTTCATGCTGTTTCTTAATTGCTGATGGTGTAAACCCAAGCAACGAAGGCCGCGGTTATGTATTACGTCGTATTATCCGTCGCGCTGTGCGTCACGGTAATAAACTTGGTGCAACAGGTACATTCTTCTACAAAATGTTGCAACCGTTAATCGAAGCTATGGGTGAGGCTTATCCAGAACTTGTAGCGCGCAAAGATGTAATCGAAGCAACTTTAATTCGTGAAGAAGAACAGTTTGCTAAAACACTTGAGCAAGGTTTAAAACTACTTGAAGGTGAACTTGCTCAATTAAAAGATAAGACCATTCCTGGTGCGACTGTATTTAAGCTTTACGACACTTATGGCTTCCCAACAGACTTAACTGCTGATATTGCACGTGAACGTGACTTTATTATTGATGAAGCTGGTTTCGAAGTAGAAATGGCTGCACAACGTCAACGTGCACGTGATGCTGGTAAATTCGCAGTTGATTACAACAGCATTGTACAAGTTGAAGGCGAAACCCAATTTGACGGTTATATCAACACCACTGGTCAAGGCCAAATTGTAGCGATCTACAAAGATGGCGTACAAGTTGATGAAGTTTCTGAAGGTGATGAAGCACTTATCGTTTTAAACCAGACTCCTTTCTATGCAGAAAGTGGTGGTCAGATTGGTGATACGGGTATCTTCAAAAATGAAACTGGTATTTTTGAAGTTCAAGATACGAAAAAGTCAGGCGGTGCCTTTGTTCATCAAGGTATTGTGACCGTTGGTAATCTTAAAGCCGATCAAAACGTTGAAACGATTGTTAAAGCAGACATTCGTGATGCAACAGCTCGTAACCACTCGGCAACTCACCTATTACATGCTGCCCTACGTCAAATTTTAGGATCACACGTACAACAAAAAGGTTCTTTAGTTGCAAGTGATATCTTACGTTTTGACTTTGCTAATGACCAACCAGTAACTTTTGAACAGTTGCAACAGGTTGAGCGTTTGGTCAATGCAGAAATTATTGCAAATACCGCAGTAACCACTGAACTACTTGACATCGAAGCGGCAAAAGCCAAAGGTGCCATGATGTTGTTCGGTGAAAAATATGGTAGCGAAGTTCGTGTTCTCGCTATGGGTTCAGTAATTGATGAGAAAAACTTCTCGATTGAACTTTGTGGCGGTATTCACGTTAAGCGTACAGGTGATATTGGTTTATTTAAAATCACTTCTGAAGGTGGTGTGGCTGCTGGTGTGCGCCGTATTGAAGCAGTTACAGGCACTAAAGCTTTAGATGTAGTACAAAAAACTGATTCAGATATCCAGCACATTAATGGCTTATTAAAAGCACAGAAAGACCAAACTGTTGAGCGTGTACAAGCCAATGTAGAGCTTGTTTCTACATTACAAAAGCAGATTGAACAACTCAATCAGAAATTGGCAAACTTCCAAGCGTCAGAATTGATTGATCAGGTACAAACGATTTCTGGTCGTCAAACGCTTATTACCACTGTTCAAGGTGTAGATGCGAAATCACTTCGCAACTTGCACGACAGTGTTAAATCAAAATTAGAGAACGCAGTCATTGTGTTAGCTGGCGTAGAGGGTGACAAAGTTAGCCTGCTTGCTTCAGTTGCATCACAATACACTGCAAATCTAAAAGCAGGTGACATCATCAAGCATCTAGCAACCGAGTTAGGTGGTAAAGGTGGTGGTAAACCTGACTTAGCACAAGGTGGCGCGCCACTTAACGAGAAGTTTGGACAAGTTATTGCTGCATTACCTGCATGGCTTGAACAAAAATAAGACTTCACTTTTTGTGTAACTGACCCTGAAAAGCCTCTCAGGGTCATGGCTTATATGGAAAAACTATGGCATTAATCGTTCAAAAATATGGCGGTACTTCTATGGGTACCCCCGAGCGCATTTTAAATGTTGCTCGTCGTGTTAAGCGTTGGCATGATCACGGTCACAAAGTTGTTGTGGTCGTATCTGCAATGAGTGGTGAAACAAACCGCTTACTAGCTCTCGCTAAAGCCATTACCGAAACACCTGACCCACGCGAGTTAGACCAAATGGTTTCAACTGGTGAACAGGTGACGATTTCCATGTTAGCTATGGCACTTAACTCGATTGGTGTGGAAGCTAAATCCTATACCGGACGTCAAGTCGGTATTAAAACTGACAGTGCATTTACCAAGGCGCGTATTGAGTCTATTGATACAGATGTCATGACCAATGACCTAGATGCAGGCCGTGTTATTGTCGTTGCAGGTTTCCAAGGCTTTGATGCTAATGGAAATATCACAACGTTAGGCCGTGGCGGTTCAGATACTTCTGGTGTTGCTCTTGCTGCTGCTCTAAAAGCAGATGAATGCCAAATTTACACTGATGTAGATGGCGTTTACACCACTGACCCTCGTGTTGCTCCTAAAGCCAAAAAAATCGACCGTATTTCTTTTGAAGAAATGCTTGAAATGGCTTCATTAGGTTCAAAAGTTTTACAAATTCGCTCAGTAGAATTTGCCGGAAAATATCAAGTTCCTTTGCGTGTATTATCAAGTTTTGATAATGATAACGACGGCGTGTTTGACGACGAATTTAAAGAAAATGTAGGTACACTCATTACTACTGAGGCGGAAGATACTATGGAACAGCCAATTATTGCAGGTATTGCTTTTAACCGTGACGAAGCAAAATTAACGATTTTAGGTGTACCTGATGAACCAGGTATTGCTTCTAAAATTTTATCACCAGTAAGTGATGCCAATATCGAAGTCGATATGATAGTGCAAAATGTTGAAGAAGATGGCACAACAGATTTCACCTTCACTGTAAACCGTGTTGATTTAGCTAAAGCTGAAAAAATCTTAAACGAAACTGCCAAAAATATTGGTGCACGTGAAGTTTCAACACGTGATGATATCGTTAAAGTGTCTATCGTGGGTGTAGGTATGCGTTCACATGCAGGCGTAGCGAGCAAGATGTTCACTGCCCTTGCTGACGAAGGTATCAATATCCTCATGATTTCAACATCTGAAATTAAAGTTTCTGTCATTATTGACGAGAAATATCTTGAACTTGCTGTTCGTTGTCTACACACCGCTTTTGGTTTAGATCGTGAACATGGTGAAAGCAGCGCGCGCGCTTAATTTTACCAATCGGTCAATAATTCATTAAAAAATGTATACTTGTCCGACAATAATCAAATAAAACACAGAGCCGCTATAGTTTTTTTTATAGCGGCTCTGTTATATTAAAGGGAAAGTTTTTTAGCAGAGATTATCAAAATATGACTTTGTTCTCATATTTCTGTTAGAATCTGACTGAAAACTGAGGTTGAGCTTTTATTTGGGTATTACTATTGCAGTTTTAAGCGTTTAGCAAGGAGATAAACATGCTGATTCTGACCCGCCGTGTCGGGGAAACGTTAATGATTGGGGATCAAGTCAGTGTTACTGTGCTTGGCGTCAAAGGAAACCAAGTTCGTATTGGTGTAAATGCACCAAAAGAGGTTTCTGTTCATCGTGAAGAAATTTACCAACGTATTCAACACGAACGTGCAATGCATGAACACCTTCAACACCTTGATCAAGATTATCAAGTTACATTTGAAGATGAAAATTATGCACAGAAAAACTTCAATCGTTAGTATGAAGTTGTTCTCTCCCTAATTAAAGCGACTTTCTAGTCGCTTTAAATTTTTTAGGACAATGTATTTATAAGCCTAAAGCACGTTTAACAGGCGCATAACTACGGCGATGTTGATCAATCACTCCATGTGCAGCAATAGCTTCAAAGTGCGCTTTAGTTGGATATCCTTTATGCTTAGCAAAACCAAATAGTGGATATTGCTGATCTAATTCTACCATTTGTCGGTCCCGCGTAACCTTTGCTAAAATACTAGCAGCACTAATTTCAGCATGACTTGCATCTCCCCCAATAATCGCTTCACAAGGAATAATGATTCCTTTTGGAATTTGATTACCATCTACAATTACTTTTTGCGGCTGAGTTTTTAAGCCTTCAACTGCACGCTGCATTGCTAAAAAAGTCGCTTGTAAAATATTTAATTGATCAATTTCGCCATGTGTTGCTTCAGCAATAGACCAAGCTAAGGCTTTTTCTTGTATTTCAATAAACAACTTTTCACGTTTCTTTTCAGTTAATTTTTTAGAATCATTCAACCCTAAAATTGGGTTATTGGGATCTAAAATAACAGCCGCTGCAACAACAGAACCTACTAAAGGACCTCGCCCGGCCTCATCTACGCCAGCAATAAACATGAATTCTCCACCTTTAAAAAAAGAGGCTGATCAATAGTAATCAGCCTTCTTTAACACACAAATCATTAATTATTTTTGTAAAGCTTCTGCTACGCAAGCATTTACAGTTTTAGATACGACTTGATTTACAATTGTTGCGCGTGCATTCACATCCAATGCAGCCGCAGCTAAATCAACAGCAGTAACGCTATTCGGTGCTTTTTCACTTACGCAACCACAAACATTCGCTTGAATGCTCTCACTTTGTTCAGCAGTCATATATTTTGTTGCTGTTTTCCAAGCCGCAACATTATTAATTTCTGTCACACATTTAGCATTTACAGCAACTTTTAATGCAGCCATACCCAACTGTTGAGTTGTGGTTTGTGCTGAAGTAGCGCCTGTATCAGTACCTGTAGTGGTTGCACATGCAGTTAAAGCTAAAACAACTGGTGCTAAAGCGAGCATCAATTTTTTCATCATTTTTTCCTTTGATTGAACGTTGGCAGCGCGTATTGTGCCTAAACTCGACTTTAGAAGAAACAAATAATTTGATGCATTTATGCAATCTATTTTCCCTTGCAAAACTTAGCTATCAAATGCATTTTTCCTTAAACGTTCTGTTTTTAGCACGCTCCGTTACATTTAAAACATTTCTCAAAATCAGCACTTTGCCCTAGAATCAAAAATCAAAACGACAAAAAAATAGGGTCTTTTATGCCTGCTGTTTCATCTCAGTATTACACCCGTACCGCACAAATCCTGCATTGGGTGATGGCAATCATTTTCATCGCAGCGTGGGCTATTGGCTTCTATAGTGGAAATTTTTTAAATTATGACGTTGATGGCAGCTTTAAAGGCGACGTGATTACGTTGCATAAGAATATTGCAACAACCATTATCTTTTTAGTGATTATCCGGATTTTATGGCGCTATACACATCCAGCTCCAAAATTACCAGATACGATGTCACCGATGATGAAAACACTGGCACATGTTGGTCATCTATTGCTTTATGTGATTTTGGTCGCTTTACCTGTCACTGGTTGCTTATTTAGCTGGAGTGCTGGTCACCCTGCCCCTGTTTTATATTTATTTGAAATTCCGCGTTTAGTACAAGATAACCCAGAGCTTTTAGCTGTTGTTAAACCTTTACATATTTATATTTCTTGGTTTGCTGGCTTACTCATTGTTGGACATGTACTTGCTGCTTTAAAACATCACTTTGTTGATAAAGACAATATTTTAAATAGTATGATCAAACAACCGAAATAATTTTGTTATATAAAAAACCGCCTGAGATAGGCGGTTTTTTTATTTAGATTTTCTGGATTTCTGCAACCCACTTCTGTTTCTCTTCATCTGAGATGAAAGAAGCTTCAAATGAGTTCACTGCGAGCTGTTTTAGCTCGTCATTGCTTAGGTCTAGTGCTTGCTGAATTGCAAAGAAGTTATCATTCATATATCCACCGAAATATGAAGGATCATCTGAGTTAACAGTCACGTTTACGCCTTTTTGCAATAGACGACGGATATTATGATCTTTCATATCATTTACGACACAGAGCTTTAAATTACTTAAAGGACAAACCGTTAAAGGCATTTTTTCGTTAATTAAACGCTCCATTAACTGTTCATCTTCTTCAGAACGAACGCCATGGTCAATACGGTTTACTTTGAGTAAATCTAAAGCTTCCCAAACATATTCAGGTGGACCTTCTTCACCAGCGTGAGCAACGATCAAGAAGCCCTCTTCACGCGCCTTAGCAAAAACACGTTCAAACTTAGCGGGTGGATGCCCCACTTCACTTGAATCAAGCCCTACAGCAATAATGTCTTGCTTAAATGGCAAAGCCTGCTCAAGTGTTTCAAATGCAGCGACTTCACTTAAATGGCGTAAGAAACACATAATCAGTTGAGAACTAATGCCAAACTTAGCTTTGGCATCAGCACATGCACGCTTTAAACCACCAATAACTGTTGAGAAAGCAACGCCACGGTCGGTGTGAGTTTGCGGGTCGAAGAACATCTCTGTATGAACAACATGATCTTCTGCACATTTTTCAAAATAAGCCCATGCCAAATCATAAAAGTCTTGTTCATGCACAAGAACATTTGCACCAGCATAGTAAATATCTAAAAATGATTGAAGATTATGAAAGTTATAAGCTTGCTTTACTTCTTCAACAGATTTGTAAGGAATCTGAATCTGATTGCGCTGGGCAATTGCAAACATTAATTCAGGCTCAAACGTCCCTTCAATATGTACATGCAATTCGGCTTTTGGTAAGGCACGAATCAGCTCGACTTGATTCATATTAACTCCACATCTAAAGAAAAAAAGGGTGTGGTAAAAATCACACCCTTCTATAATTTTCTTCTTATTAAAAACTATGACTAAGACAGCTCAAGAAGAAAATTATAAAAAATCATATTAACCGCCAAACGCGATAAATTTAAATACCCAAAGTGCAGCAATAATCCATACCATGTACGGTACAGTTTTTGCCTTACCCGTGAATAATTTAACTAATGCATAGCTGATAAAGCCCATTGCGATGCCATCAGCAATTGAATAGGTAAATGGCATAAATACAATGGTTAAAAATGCTGGAACAGCTTCTGTAATATCATCCCAATCGATGTGAGTGATCCCTTGAATCATCAACACACCAATGAACAATAAAGCTGGTGCTGTTGCAAAACCTGGTACAGATTGAGCAAGAGGTGCTAGAAATAAACAGCAAATAAATAAGACCGCAACCACAACAGCAGTTAAACCAGTACGTCCACCTGCCGCAACACCTGAAGCTGATTCAATATATGGCGTAGTTGAAGATGTACCTAATGCGGCACCCGCAACAATTGCAGTAGAGTCTGCAAATAATGCTTTTTTCAAACGAGGTAATTTACCATCTTGCAAAAGACCGGCGCGATGTGAAACACCAACCAAAGTACCCGTACTATCAAACAAGTCGACAATAAAGAATACAAAGATTACGCCAACCATACTTGCAGTAAATAGACCTTTAAAGTCCATTTGCATGAATGTTGGGGCAATTGAAGGAATTTGGCCCACTACACCCTTAAATTCGTTTAGACCTAAAGCAGTCGCAATTGCGGTAACAACCAAAATACTAATAATGATTGCGCCACGAACTTTTAACTGGTGTAAAACCACAATCATTAAAAATCCAAATAACGCTAACAATACTGTAGGTTGTTTAATATCACCTAAGCCAACTAATGTCGCTTGATTGGCAACAATAATGCCTGAATTTTTTAAAGCAATAAGCGCAAGGAATAAACCAATCCCTCCACCAATCGCAAACTTCAGCGACATTGGAATTGCATTTACAATCGCTTCACGAATTTTGAAAAAGCTAATTGCAAGGAAGACAAGACCTGAAACAAAAACAGCAGCTAAAGCTGTTTGCCATGGCACACCCATACCCATACAGACTGAATAGGTAAAGTAAGCATTTAAACCCATGCCTGGGGCCAATGCGATTGGATAATTAGCAATGATCCCCATCACTAAACAACCGATTGCTGCTGCCAGACAGGTCGCAACGAATACGGCGCCATGATCCATGCCGGTTTCAGATAAAATGAGTGGATTGACAATAATGATGTAACACATCGTTAGAAATGTAGTTACACCAGCAAGAACTTCAGTTCGGAAAGTGGTTTTGTTGTCGCTTAACTTAAATAAACGCTCTAACCAGCCTGCCGAAGAATTGGGCGCCGCCATAAGTAGCCTCTATGCAAAATCTGAACTATGAAATATTTACTTCTATGTAGATAACTGAACAATATTGTTTTTCTGTTCAGACCTATAAACAAGAACCTCAAATAAAAGAAGCAACAAATATGCCACTCATTTGGTTTCTAGTTCATACATAGGAAATAACCACAGCCCCTCTTGAAACACAAAAAAGCTGCATAACCCCTATGCAGCTTTTTTACTATACGTTCAATAAGTTTAACAGATTCAACAGAAACATGATCAAAATTTATGAAAAGATATGACCAATAACATTGTTAAAATTAAAAAATTTATAGCGCTTTATTATTAGAAAATAATTTTTTTCTCGCCGATATATTCTTGTATGTTATAGGAAGCTAAATTGCTGTGATGAGCATGATTCGGATTGCGTTCGATACTTTGTAGATTTATTTCTGCTTCTTGAATAATCCGCATCAATTCTTGATGTCTTTTATTTTGAGTATCTAAGTAAGCCCAATACCCTAATACAAAGACAATACTTACGCATAACACTATTAATACTTTATTGATCATTATTATTATCTCTATGTTTTTAATGTTAATGATCTTAACAAAAAAAAATAGCTTTGTGAATGTTTTCACATTTATTTACAATAATATATATTTACTCAAATATTTGAAAAGAAAGGTGATTTTATATATACATAACTATTAATTGATAAATATAAAACTTTTCTCTTGAAAAGTAACTTTATTTATAAAACTGAAATGTTTAGTTATTTTTAACATTAGGTTTTTATCGGGCTTAATTCTTAAGCTTACTTAAATATATAGATTAAAAATAATGGAACATATAAATTGAAATATCTATCTTTCGTGAAGTTTTTATACGATAAAAAGGTTTTATTTTTACTTAATTCTTTATCTTATAAATTTTCTATTTAGATTATTATTTTTGCATTCACCTCTAGCTTAAAAAGATATTTTTAGCTGCAAATAGAACAGCCTCATCCCATTTAAGAAGTAATTATTTTTTAAGTTCGAATGCCCCTCTACTCTATCTGTAGCGACTAGAAAAGTAGTCATTTTATAGCTTTTTTCATCGTTCTATAAATCGCACCAAGCTTTCCATTTTCATAGCTTTATTACAATAATCGATACGATAAAATGTGCTCATAGATAGAAAAAACTAAATTAGGAGTAGATCATGTTTGATATGCGTTTATCTCATGAACGTGGTGCAGCACATCACGGCTGGTTACAGTCAAAACATAGCTTTTCATTTGCTAACTATTGGGATCCAAAACAAGTCGGTTTTTCAGACTTACTCGTAATTAATGATGACAATGTTGCTCCATCTAAAGGCTTTGGTACTCACCCTCATCGTAATATGGAAATTATTTCCTATGTACTTGAAGGTGCATTAGAGCATAAAGATTCAATGGGTACGGGTTCTGTGATTGTCCCAGGTGATATTCAGTTGATGAGTGCAGGTCGTGGAGTTGCCCATAGTGAATTTAACCATTCAGCACAAGAAGGTGTACATTTCTTGCAAATTTGGGTCGTTCCAAATGAAGTAAATACAGATCCAGATTATCAACAAATTCACGTTGATGAAGCAGACAAACGCGGTAAATTGCATTTGATCATTTCACCAAAAGGTGGTGAGAAAACTTTAACAATCAAACAAGACATTCATATTTATTCAGGTCTTTTTGATGGTGAAGAAACTGCTGATTTTACGATTCCTGATGGTCGATATGTGTACTTACATGTGGCGAAAGGCCGTATTGATGTAAATGGTAAAACCTTTAACACAGGTGATGCTGCTCGTATTCGTGATGGCGGAAACTTATCGTTTACCCATGGCGATAATGCCGAAATCTTGATTTTCGATATGCGTCCGGAAGAAGTTCCAACCATGCCATAATATAACTAAGCCCTCACATACAGCTTTATGTGAGGGCTTTTCATTAATATTGCGATTGAAAAAATTCTAATTTATGAATGCTCTTCTGAGCGTGCCATCTCTGTATTGATATAGCTCATGATCATTGTGGTTAAACCTTGCACCATCTCATCGAAACTAATGAAGGGATTTGGCAAAATAAGATGTCGTGCCACATTAAAAATCCCACTATTAATACAGATATAAGTGATAACAGCCAAATTATTGATTTTTAGATATTTTGGATTATGCATCATATATTTCATGATGACTTCCATTAAAGCCTGTTCAATTTTTGGAATATATTTATCGTATTGCAACTCACCTGCATAACGTAAAACAGTCAAATAGCGGTCATTATTTTTCTTTAATAAATCACTAAAGGTATAAAAAATCATTTCAATGACAGGTTCTAACTCCAACTGTAAAATCGTCGGTGTAAGTTCCGTAATCATGTCCAGAATTTCCCGAACAAAAAAATGATTCATCGCGTCATAAATTTCTTCTTTATTTTTAAAATATTCATATAAAGATCCGACACTCACCCCTGCCATTTCTGCAATATGACGTGTAGTGGTGCCGCTGGGACCATGAAGCGCGACCGCAATAAAACCAGCTTCAATAATTGTGTCGACAGTAACTTTGGCTCGAGTTTGACGAGGTTTACGCGTAGTCATACGATCTAATCAATAATCCGAACATAAAGTCAGATTAGCATGTAATCAGACACGGTTGAAATAAAAAAACAAAATCCGAATAGTTGTCAAACTTCGTTAAAAGAAAGCAAAAAAATCAAGCCGAGCTAGATCATTTAAGAGAGATTCTATCTATGATTTTACATATTTAAAAATTTAATTTATATATATTTTTCAAATGGATATGTTTTTTAAATTTAATAATCACTTTATAAAATTTAAGTAAAATTAGTGTTGCTATATTTAAAAATTTACCCGAATTGAATCCGAACATAAAGTCAGATTAATATGAAAAAATTAAAGAAGAGTCATTCATTAGCTTTAGCCTGCATCGACTCTTCTTTCCGTTATTCAGCCAAATAATCAAATAAATAACGGAGCAACAACACCGTAGTCAATTACAGAGAATACTCTGCCTTTGAAAATGGAATTTATTAGTGCTTTGTTGATCATTGAATTTATTAGTTTTCAGCAAAATGCACCACTACTTGTCTCAAGGTGTCGCCATGATCTCGACCACAGTTAAAAAATCATTAAATAAACTTAAATTTCACCGTGAAATCGAGTTACCTGATTTTGCTAGCAAAGCCTCTATTCCAATCCGTCATTTAAATATTGGTTTTGATGGCAAGGAAATTGATGTCAAGTTCTATATGAACAATCAATTTGCCACCTTGTTCTTTGCCACACTTTCTGTATTTTTGACTTATGGTGAAGATCTGGTGATTGAAACAGCTCGTCATCATCGTGAGTTTATTAAAGATCCGATACTTAAACAACGTGTTACGTCGCTCATTGGTCAAGAAGCAATTCATTCAAAATTGCACAATGAATATAATGATGCACTTCAGGATGCTGATTATCCTGTTGCGCTCTATCGTTTCCTTGGATCGAACTTCTTTAAATATGTGTTTTTGAAGTTTCCACAGCCGCTTAAGTTATCGATGATGGCTGGTATTGAGCATTTTACCGCGGTACTTGCTGAATATATGATGAAGCATGAAAAGAATTTCTATCATTCAGATGATGCCAAGAGCCGTGCATTGTGGATGTGGCATATGCTTGAAGAATCTGAGCATAAAGATATTGCCTATGATGTCTATCAACTCTTAAATGGAAACTATCCATTACGAATTTCAGGTTTCTTACTTGCTCTAGTTACCATTTTGGGACTAATTCCTGCGACTACTTTGTTTGTACCAGTTTTAAGAAAGCCGCAAGAAATGCTCACCTTAAAATTCTGGAAAGATGCCCGTCGTGGCGTGGGTTTAATCTTTGGTCCGAAAGATGGTGTTTTCGGAAGTACAATTGGTCAGATTCTTGACTATTTACGCCCAGACTTTCACCCAAATGACCATGATACAACTGAATATCTTGAGTATTACAAAAAGAAATTACTGAACGAAGGCGGAGCCATTGCCCCTTACTTTGTTAAAGAATTTACCCCGCCTGTACGCGTATCTTAATCGTCCTTTATTACTAGCTATCTCGTAGATAGCTAGTTTCTCTTAAAGTTATTTATGGATGAATCATGATTTTATTTGGCAAAAAGAAAGTTAAACCAAGCCAAAAAGCTTATGCCGTGGTGACAGGTGCAGGCAGTGGGATTGGACGCAGTTTTGCAATTGAACTTGCAAAACGTGGTGGCAGTGTAGTTTGTGCAGACATTAATCTGGAAGCTGCTGAAGAGACCGTAAAATTACTTGAGCAACAAGGTGCAAAAGCTTTTGCTATACGTTGTGATGTAGGTAATGCTGAACAGGTTACAGATCTAGCTGAAAAAGCTGAAATTTTAATGCAACACCCTGTGACCCTACTGATTAATAATGCTGGTGTAGGTTTAGGTGGCAAGTTTGATGAGCTTAGCTTGGAAGACTGGAACTGGGTAATGAATATTAACCTTTGGGGTGTTATTCATGGCTGTCATGCATTCGTTCCAAAGTTTAAAAATTTGGGTTACGGCGCGATTATTAATGTTGCATCTGCTGCATCTTATACAGCCGCACCAGAAATGACAGCCTACAACGTGACTAAAGCAGGTGTGCGTGCGCTGTCAGAAACGCTTTCTGCCGAACTGCATAAGTTCAATATTAAAGTTAATGTACTCTGCCCTACTTTGGTTCCAACCAATATCATCAAAAATGGTCGGATTCCGGGACGCTACTCCAAGCTTGCAGACCATGCACTCATGAACTATGCCCTGACTACAAGCGATGATGTAGCCAAATTAACACTTAACCGCCTTGATCAGGATGAGCTGTATACCATTCCTCAACTTGATGCGAAGTTATTCTGGTTAATGAAGCGGGCATCACCGAGCTTGTATACCAAGTTCCTTGGCACATCTTACAAATTATTTAAATAAGAAATTTATAGGTAGTACGCATATGACTGCTCAAATGAAAACAAATGCATCAGCAAAAAAAGCTGTCAATTCACCCAACCACGTTTTCGATACCTTTATTGTAGGTGCCGGCATTTCAGGTATAGCCACTGCCATCCGCCTAGATCAAGTGGGCTATACCAATTATAAAATTATTGAAAAAGCGAGCCGTGTAGGCGGTACATGGCGTGAAAACACCTATCCAGGTTGTGGTTGTGATGTCCCTTCAGCACTTTATTCTTACTCGTTTGCACCCAGTGCAAAATGGAGCCATTTATTTGCTCGTCAGCCGGAAATTTTAAGTTATCTCGAAGATGTAAGTAACGAGTTTAATGTCGCATCTAAAATCGAGTTTAACAACGAACTGCTAAATGCCGCATGGGATGACTCACGCCATTTATGGGTGCTTGATACAACGACAGGTCAGTATTTATCTAAAACCGTTATTTTCGCTACAGGTCCAATTACCGAAGCTCAAATTCCACGTCTTGAAGGTTTAGATACGTTTAAAGGCGAGATGTTCCATTCAGCAAAATGGAATCATGATTATGATTTAACTGATAAACGAATTGCCGTAATTGGTACAGGTGCTTCTGCTATTCAGTTTGTGCCACAAATTCAACCAAAGGCGAAAGAGCTTTTAGTGTTCCAGCGCACAGCTCCGTGGGTCCTACCAAAACCAGACACTGACTTGGGCGAATTTAGTAAATCAGTCATTGCAAAATATCCATCCATTCAGGCGAGCTGGCGTAAAAGTGTAGCTCTCACACTGAATGCAATTAATTTTGGTTTACGTAACCCACTTGCACTTAAACCAGTAAACTTACTGGGCAAGCAATTACTAAAACTACAAATTAATGACCCTGTACTGCGTAAAAATGTGACACCGAACTTTGATATCGGCTGTAAACGTATTTTATTTGCCAATAATTATTATCCAGCTCTACAAGCACCAAACACGACCCTGATTCCTCATGGTTTGGTTAAAGTTGAAGGTAATACGGTTGTTGCTGCTAATGGCGAACGACATGAAGTTGATGTAATTATTTGGGGTACTGGTTTTGAGGTATCTCACCCACCAATTGGTAAACGTGTTCATAATGAAAAAGGTCAACGTTTACAAGATTTATGGAAAGATAGTTCGCCTGAGGCTTATTTAGGGACCAACATTGAAAATGTACCAAATGCATTTTTAATTTTAGGACCGAATGTCTTGGTTTATGACTCTTTTATTGGCTTGGCTGAGGCACAGCTAGACTATATTGTAGATGGCTTATTGAAAATTAAAAATAAAGGTATTAGCAAGTTCAATGTTAAGCCCGAAGTGATTAAAAAGCATAATGATCTGGTGCAAAAGCACTTAAAAACAACTGTCTTTAATAGTGGTGGTTGTAAGAGTTATTATCTTGATGCCAACGGACGTAACTTTGCTGCATGGCCATGGTCATTGAAAAAGCTTAAACAACGTTTGAAAAGCGTCGATTTGAAAGATTATGAAGTAACGTATCAAACGACGAAAACTCATTAATTTGTAATTTTGATCAAATCAGTTGTAAGAAGTGGGCAGTGTTTTTTATGTTTTCATGAAATACACTGCCTTCTTCGTTGAATATCTTCAAGAAATAAAAGAACAGGATAAAGATGAAAGAAGGCCAATCAAGCCGTACTGCAGAAGCCGCTGCTGCATTACGAGCGAATCATTTTAAAAATACAACGGACCCTGTATTTTCAGATCCTTATGCTTTTGAACTGACCAGCAAAGGCTGGAAAAAACTTCTATCTAGCCCACTTCTTGTTAAATTAATGAATTCACCTGTCTTAAACCGTACTCTTGGGTTACTCAGTGGACAGGTGGTTGGACGTTCACGTTATGCCGAAGATTTGCTTGATCAGGCAGTTCATCAAAACATTCAACAATATGTATTAGTGGGTGCAGGCTTAGACTCTTTTGTACTACGCCAATCGCACCATTACCCAACTTTAAAAATCTTTGAAGTTGATCACCCCGATACGCAAGCTGCAAAACAATCTAAATTAAAAAAACTAGGCGACCTTCCCTCTACTGTTGAGTTTGTCGCAATTAATTTTGAGAAAGAATCGATTTCAGATGCTTTGGCTCGGAGTTTATATCAACAAACAGCACCAGCTTTCTTTTCTTGGCTGGGTACTACTCACTATTTAAACCCTCAAACCACCTTGCAAACTTTAAAAAGTATTGCTGAATTTGCGGTAAATGGCAGTGAAGTTGTACTCGACTATTCAACCGATTTTCAAGAGTTAACTGGCATTGAACGCATTGGTAGCATGGGTGTTGCACAGTTTACGCATTTGCTCAAAGAACCTTTATTGGGACAATTCAAACCAACTGATTTACATCGTGCAGTTGAACAGATGGGATTTGAAGTCATTGAAGATCTGTCAGGTGAAGCTATTACTGAACGTTATTTTAATGCGCGCCCAGATGAAATCCGTCATACGGCAGCAACACGCTTATTGCATTTGCGTTTGAATAAATAAAATCAGTTATTATTTAATGCTTAACCGCATCGCATGCGGTGTCTTTCCATACCATCTTTTATAGGCATGAATAAAACTGGCTGGTTCTGCATAGCCTAACCATTCGGCAATTTGCTCAACTGAAATTTTAGGCAAGGCCAAATATTGTTCTGCTAAAACCTGCCTAACTTCTTCACGTATTTGAATAAAAGTCATCTCTTCTTGTGCCAAATGACGGCGTAAAGTACGGGCATTTATATGCAATCGATCAGCAACTATTTCCATAGATGGCATTTCTCCACGAATATGCATTAATTGCTGCTGCACTAAAGCCGTAAACTTTTTTTGCGATTGGCGTTTATCTAAAGTTTGCCGACACTGCTCTTCAGCCGTATGTAAAATCAGGTCATTGGCCATTTGCAGTTTTTGATCCACTTTGTGTGGATCGAGTAAAACAAAGTTCTGAGCTGCACCAAACTCCGGCAGAATTCCAAATAAATCGATATAAGGTTGTGCATCCCCTTTAAGCTGAAAAGCAAAAGCCAAATATTGGCAAAAATTATCTTGTACTAAATCACGTTGCACAGTGATAAGAGCAGCGGCATCGCGTTCAATAATAAATTTTTTAACTGAAGGAGGTATGCCCTCACCTTCAATCTCAATACGTGTGCCTTCATCGGTATCAGAAACTAAAAAACGAGTAAAAGCAAAAGTAAGTGAAAAATAAGTCAGTGCAAAATCAAGGGCTTCACGAATGCTGGCACTACTCATAAGGGCCATACCTAATGGTCCAAATGTTGTAAAGTGGTATCGTGCGCCCACTTCTAAGCCTAAGGTAGGCCGATCTGCAAATTGCTCAACTAGATTATGAATCAACTGTAATTCTTGTTGGCCTGAAACCACCATATTAGGGTCAAGCAATTGCTGTTGATTAATTCCTGTCTCTTTTAAAATGGTCTGATAAGAGACACCTGCTTCTGCTGCAAAATCAGCCATAAGGCGAACACTGTGTATACTACGTTCAAAAGCCCAAGTGTACGTCACTGTACCATCCAGAATGTCCTCGAATCACAATATTTTGTCCTCATCCATCCTCTAAATCAAGAGAATAAATGTCTATGCTGTATATAGGAAATTGCGATTTTTTCGCCCACTGTTTTTAAGGATTTTAGAGCAGCCTATGTTTAATTCGTTATCTAATTCAAATAAAAATGTACGTATCGCCATTATAGGCACTGGTTTTGGTGGTTTGGGTCTTGCGATTCGTCTCAAACAAGCTGGTTTTGATCAATTTACACTCTATGAAAAAGCCGCCGATGTTGGTGGTGTCTGGCGTGACAATACTTATCCGGGTGCTGCGTGTGATGTTCCGTCACATCTTTATTCTTTTTCTTTTGAACAGGAACTTGGCTGGAAAAACCGCTACGGCACATCTCAAGAGATTTATCAATATTTACGCCACTGCGCTGATAAATATGACCTTCGCCCGCATGTTCAATTTAATACCGAAATTGCCAGTGCCGAATTTGATGCCCTACAAGGTGTCTGGCACATTCAAAGTACCAATGGCGAAAGTTTTGAAGCCGAATTTTTAGTAGGTGCCGTGGGCCAGCTCAACCGTCCCGCCTACCCGAGACTCAAAGGCATTGAAAACTTTAAAGGTAAGGCTTTTCACTCCGCTCGCTGGGACCATGACTACGACTTAACTGGCAAACGTGTTGCTGTAATTGGGACAGGTGCAAGTGCTATTCAGTTTGTTCCCGAAATTGCTAAACAGGTTGCTCATCTTGATGTTTATCAACGTTCGGCACCTTACGTCATTCCAAAGCCAGATCGGGTTTATCAACCTTTAGAGAAAAAAGCTTTTCGTAAATTACCGATTTTGCAAAGTTTAGATCGTGCTTTGCAATATGGTCACCATGAAATTCGCCTACTTGCCTTCACAACATCTTTAAATGAAATGCCTTTAGTTGAATATTTATTCCAACGTCATATTCGTAAAGTGGTGAAAGACTCTAAATTACGTCACCGTTTAATGCCGGACTATCCAATTGGCTGTAAACGTATTTTAATTTCCAACCACTGGTATGAAACGCTCACTCAACCCCATGTAGATGTTATTCATACAGGCATTCAAGAAATTACTGAAAATGGCATTTTGGATACGGACGGAAATCTGCGCGAAGTTGATACCATTATTTATGGTACCGGTTTTGCTGCAACTGAATTTATGGCACCAATGCAAATTACTGGATTGGACGGACGTACCTTAAAAGACACATGGAAAGATGGTGCAGAAGCATATCTTGGCTTAACTGTTAGCGGTTTCCCTAATTTCTTTATGCTTTATGGTCCAAATACCAATCTTGGACATAATTCAATTGTCTATATGATTGAAAGTCAGGTGAATTATATTTTAGATGCCATTCAAACACTGATAAAAAATAAGTTGTTATTCACCAATGTTCGTGCCGAAGTTCAACACGAGTTCAACCAAAATATTCAAGAAAAAATGAAGAAAACCGTATGGGCGCAAGGTTGTACCAGTTGGTACCAGACTGCTGATGGCAAAAATACCAATAACTGGCCAGGTTTTACCCTTGAATATCGTCAACGTACCCGCCGCTTTGATATTGAAAATTACACGCAGGTTTCGGCTATTTCTTAATCAGCTTTACGATAGGAAATCAGAAAAATAAACGGAGAAAATTATGAAGTCATTTAAGAACAAAGTCGCGGCTGTGACAGGTGCGGGTTCTGGTATTGGACAAGCACTTGCAATTGAACTGGCAAAACAAGGCTGCCATCTAGCGCTTTCCGATGTAAACGAAGCGGGTTTAGCCAAAACTGTCGAGCTATTGGCGACCTACCCAGTCAAAGTGACCACTCAACAAGTTGATGTTGCCAATCGTACCGAAATTGCAGATTGGGCAAAATTTGTTGTAGATCAACATGGACAAGTTAACCTGATTTTTAATAATGCTGGTGTGGCAATGGGCAGCACTGCCGAAGGTATAAGTTATGAAGATCTTGAATGGTTGATTGGTATTAACTTTTGGGGTGTGGTTTATGGCACCAAAGAATTCTTACCATTCTTAAAGCAAAGTGGTGATGGGCACATTGTTAATATTTCCAGCATGTTTGGTTTAACAGCTCAACCGACCCAAAGTGCTTACAATGCCAGTAAATTTGCCGTTCGTGGTTTTACTGAATCTCTGCGTCAAGAACTTGATATGCAAAATACGGGGGTTAGCGCAACCTGTATTCACCCGGGTGGTATTCGAACCAATATTGCCAAAGCTGCCCGCATGAATAACAGTGTTCAATCTTTAGGAATGGACCCTGTTAAAAGTCAGGATGCCTTCGATAAATTACTTCGCACCCCTGCTGACGAAGCTGCTCAACAAATTTTAGAGGCTGTTCGTAAAAACCGTCGCCGTTTACTGATTGGAGCTGACGCGAAAGTCGTTGACGTAATTCAGCGTATTCTTCCACAGGGTTACCAAAAGATTTTTGCAACAGCAACTGCTTTGCAAACTCGTTTACTTAACAAACCAGCAAAATAAAAATCACTGATCAGCATCTCTTAAATTTAGGAGATGCTTATTCAATAAATGACAAGCTCTAGTATGAGTTCTTATTATGAAGCAGCTTCTTGCATGGACCATCCGGACGACATTACGTCCGGCTTTGTCTCCTAAAATTCCGGTGAAGCTACAACGTTTTTGTAGTGATGCAGCTAGTGCTATTGTGCGTGGGCCACGTGGCTATAAAACTCAAAAACAAAGTATTGCCCAAGTTCCCACACTTCATATTTTGCCCAAGTCTACCAAAAATGGACTAGGAATTTTATATTTACACGGTGGTGGCTATGTCGTGGGCAGTAGTAAAAGTCATTCTAAACTTGCCGCCCAAATTGGACATGTAGCTCAAGCACAAGTCTGGTTACCAGAATATCGCCTAGCTCCAGAGCATGCCAGTCCTGCTGCTATTGAAGATGTCATTGCTGTCTATAAAGCTTTACTTGCCCAAGGACAAGATCCGAAAAAGCTTGTAATTGCTGGGGATTCTGCGGGTGGTGGGCTGAGTTTAAGTACTGCAATTGCTATTCGAGACTCAGGTTTACCATTACCAGCCGCATTGGTTTTACTTTCACCGTGGGTAGATTTAAGTCTGTCTGGGAAAACGATGAAAACGCATGCGGCTCAAGATGCCATGCTGTCTGAAGGCTGGTTGTCTTGGTGTGCGAAAAACTATTGCGGACAAAAACCTACCACCGATCCAATCTGTTCGCCACTTTATGCTGACTTAACAGGTCTTCCCCCTGTTCTGATTCATGTCGGCACCGAAGAAGTCTTATTAGATGATGCAAAACGCCTTGCTGAACAAACCGGAAAATATGGTATTCCGATGAGCTTTAAAGTTTATGACCAAGTCGGACATGTTTTTCAGTTTCACGCGGGTATACTAAAAGAATCTGATGACTCAATTGAGCACATTGGACAATTTATTCATAAATATGCCCAGTCAATATAAAAAGTATCGCCAGACAGGAGTCCTCGGCATGACAACAAACAATTATGACTATGATTATCTCATTATTGGTTCAGGCTTTGGCGGTAGTGTTTCTGCCTGCCGCCTAACCGAAAAAGGTTACTCAGTTGCCGTGATGGAAATGGGGCGTCGCTGGAAAGCTGAAGATTTTGCTAAAAATAACTGGAACTCCCGCCGTTGGATCTGGCGTCCAGGCATGAAGCTTTTCGGCTATTTCAATATGCGTTTTTTTCGCCATGTCACCATTATTTGTGGTAACGCCGTAGGTGGCGGCTCAATTACCTATGCCAATACGTTACTTGTTCCGCCTGAACATATTTGGGATGAAGGTACTTGGGCAGATGCTGCTGACTGGAAAAATGAAATGCCACAGCACTATGCTGAAGCAGAACGTATGTTAGGGGTAACTGATAATAAAATTCTTGGCCCTGCCGATCACATGTTAAAGAAAATGGGGGAAGCTATCGGAGTGGGTCACACATTTAAACCGACTCGGGTTGCGACTTTTTTCCCACCCGAAGGTGAACAAGGCGGAAAGACCTACCCTGACCCATATTTTAATGGTGAAGGTCCAGACCGTGGGACATGTACAGCCTGTGGTGGCTGCATGACGGGTTGTAAACACAATGCAAAAAATACTTTAGATAAAAACTATTTGTACTTTGCCGAAAAAAATGGCGCAAAGGTTTATGAAGAAACCAAAGTCGTTGACGTTAAACCGCTCAATGGTAAAGCTGATGGTAGCGATGGCTATGAAGTAACTACTGAATGCTCAACCTCATGGTTTAATAAACAGCGTCGTACATGGCGAGTACGCAACGTGATTTTCTCGGCATCTTCTTTGGGTACTCAAGAGATGTTGTTCCGCTTAAAACAGTCTGGTTCTCTGCCAAATATTTCTGATGACTTGGGTAATCGAGTTCGTACTAATGCCGAGTCAATTTTAGGGGTTCGTTTCTTTGGTAAAGAGGTCGACATGAGCAAAGGTGTTGCGATTGGGTCAAGCATTTATATTGACCATGACACTCATATTGAAGCAACTCGCTACCAAAACGGTTCCGATGCAATGGGTCTCATGTGTACTTACATGGCAAAAGGCAAACCCGGTTGGACACGTATTTTCTTTTGGTTATGGGCGTTGATCTGCCATCCATTTATTTTTCTACGCATGAGTAATCCAGTTGGTTTTGCGCGTCAAACCTTAATTTTCTTGGTCATGCAAACAGCAGATGCCTCAATTAACATGCGCTTGAAACGTAACTGGTTTTGGCCTTTTGGCAAGGTTTTATCGAGTGAGGGCCAAAAGCTACCAGTTTATATTCCGCAGGCCAATACTTTTACCGAAAAGGTGGCCAAAATGTTTAATGGGCATCCCATGACGACCATTACAGAAATTTTGTTCAACGTGCCCTTTACAGCGCATTGCATGGGTGGTTGTGCCATTTCTTCAAGCCCCGAACAAGGCGTTGTTGATGGGCAGAACCGTGTGTTTAACTATAAAAACTTATATGTAGTCGATGGTTCAATGTTAGGTGCCAATTTAGGTGTTAACCCGAGTTTAACCATCACAGCTCTAGCAGAACGTGCAATGTCGTATATTCCTGCTAAAAACACTTTAGACGAACATCAAGATGATACATCAGAGGCAGAAATCTTAGAGATTACAAAAGTGCCTGCTTAAAATATAGATTTGTTTTATAAAAAAAAAGCCTATTTAAAAATAGGCTTTTTTTATTTAACTTTTTAAATTACATCGCCACGGCTTTAGCGCGGGCTGCATGTAATTTTTTATAGCTCTCGATCAGACGTAAATGGCGATCGAGCCCTTCTAGTTTCATGCTGGTTGGTGTTAAACCATAGAAACGAACACTACCATCGACAGAACCTAATACTGCATCCATTCGCGTGTCACCAAACATACGGCGGAAATTAGTCAGATAGTCTTCAAGCTCTAGTTCTTCATCTAACATCACTTCAAGCACAACGTTCATACATTGATAGAACAAACCACGCTCAACCGTGTTGGTATTATATTGCAGGTAAGTTTCGACTAACTCTTTCGCTTCTTCAAATTGCTGTAAAGCAACATAAATCAACAATTTCAACTCTAAAATTGTGAGCTGTCCCCAAACTGTATTGTCATCAAATTCAATGCCAATGAGTGTGGTGATTTCGGTGTAATCGTCTAATTCACATTCTTCTAAGCGCTCAACCAACGCCTCAAGTTGTTCATCATCTAAACGGTGTAGATTTAGAATATCTTCACGGAATGAAAGTGCCTTATTGGTATTGTCCCAAATCAAATCTTCAACGAGATAAATTTCTGAATAATCCGGTACTAAAATACGGCAAGTGGTCGCACCTAGGTGCTCATAAACTGCCATATACACTTCTTTGCCCATCTCTTCGAGAATACCGAGCAATGTTGCAGCTTCGTCTGCATTCGACTCTTCGCCTTCTCCAGAAAAATCCCACTCAACAAAGTCATAGTCAGATTTAGAGCTAAAGAAGCGCCAAGATACTAAACCGCTTGAGTCAATAAAGTGCTCAACAAAGTTGTTCGGCTCAGTCACCGCATTACTTTGGAAAGTCGGTTGTGGTAAATCATTTAAGCCTTCGAAACTACGACCTTGAAGCAGCTCAGTCAAACTACGCTCTAAGGCAACTTCAAAACTTGGATGTGCACCAAACGATGCAAAAACACCACCAGTACGCGGGTTCATCAAAGTCACACACATCACAGGGAACTGGCCACCTAACGATGCATCTTTAACTAAAACAGGAAAGCCTTGCTCTTCTAAACCTTTAATACCAGCAACAATACTTGGGTATTTTGCTAATACTTCTTCAGGTACATCTGGAAGTGCAATTTCACCTTCCAAAATTTCACGTTTAACAGCACGTTCAAAAATTTCTGACAAGCATTGAACTTGGGCTTCCGCCAAAGTGTTACCTGCACTCATACCATTACTTAAGTACAAGTTTTCAATTAAATTTGATGGGAAATATACAACTTCATCGTCAGACTGACGTACAAAAGGCAGCGAACAAATGCCACGCTCTACATTACCTGAATTGGTGTCATATAAATGCGTACCAAGTAATTCATCATCTGGATTGTAAATCTCAAGACAGTATTCATCTAAGATTTCTTGAGGTAATTCACCATTTGGGCCCGGTTTAAACCATTTTTCATCTGGATAATGCACAAATTCAGCATTGGCAATATCTTCACCCCAGAACTGGTCGTTATAGAAGAAGTTACAGTTTAAACGCTCAATGAACTCGCCCAATGCAGATGCCAAAGCACTTTCTTTAGTTGCACCTTTACCATTGGTAAAACACATCGGAGACTGTGCATCACGAATGTGTAATGACCACACATTCGGGACAATATTACGCCAAGATGCGATTTCAATTTTCATGCCCAAATTTGCCAAAATGGCTGACATATTGGCAATAGTTTCTTCTAATGGCAGGTCTTTACCTTGAATAAAGGTATGGTTTTCAGAAGTTAAACTTGGCAATAACAATGCTTGCGCATCTGCATCAATGCTTTCAACTTCTTCAATAATAAATTCGGGACCTGTTTGAATGACTTTTTTAACAGTACAACGGTCAATCGAACGTAAAATCCCTTGGCGATCTTTCTCTGAAATATCGGCTGGCAGCTCAATTTGAATTTTAAAGGTTTGCTTGTAGCGGTTTTCAGGATCAACAATATTATTTTGCGATAAACGGATATTATCGGTTGGGATATCTCGAGCTGCACAATACACTTTTACAAAGTAAGCGGCACACAATGCTGACGATGCTAAAAAATAGTCAAATGGTCCCGGTGCCGAACCGTCACCCTTGTAGCGAATTGGTTGATCGGCAATTACCGTAAAGTCATCGAACTTAGCTTCCTGTCGAAGATTGTCGAGATAATTAACCTTGATTTCCATGCTGGCACCTAAATATTTTTATGTGTCAGCACAGACACATAAAATTCTAAATATTGAAATATAAGCCGAATCACAGCGAAGAAATTGACTTAAAAAATGAGAGATTAAAGCCATGTGTTTAATGAACGAGTCAATTGGCTTTAATAAGATTGGCGTATTATAGAGTGATTTTGTGAAGTTGATAACTAAAGTTAAAACATTGATGCTCACAATGTTTTAACTTGTCTTTAATTTACTTAAATATTGAGCATTAAAATTTAAAGGTGTAATCAACATTCAACCGTGTTTCATTTGCCGAGTGAAAGGTCATATTGCTTGGCATATCGTTACGATAGTGAGAAAAACGAGCTCGCATGCCTAGGCCTTTTAATTTCCCTTCAGGAATTTTATAGCCCAAATCAAACTCCATCGACTCTTCTTTAAATCGCTGATCGCCATATTGCAGCAAATCAATGTCTTCGCCTTTTGCATAGCGAGTCATAAAACGAAGACCATTTAATGAGACATCACCTAACTGCACATTTTTAAAATCATATTCATAACGAATCGAATAGACTTTTTCATCTTTATTCGAATAGTCTGAACTCATAAAATCAAGCACGACCGGACTTTCTGTTCCCGACAAAAACGGCAGACCTGTCGAGCCAAACGACTGCATGTAGCCCAAAGAAACCGTATGGTTTTGATAGTTCAAACCAAATAAACCACTCATATGGCGGTTATCGACCTCTCCTATTTTTTTGCTTCCAGTTTCTTCACTATTAAAAAAACGCACGTCACTTAAAAAATTAAGCTGATCGTTTAAAGGTTGTTTCCCGTTAAAACCCAAAAATTGTTGCTGGTAAATATCTTTTAGTTCGGCATGATAAGCGCGTAAACGGTAGTCTTTTAATTGATAACTTCCTCCCAGCGTGTAAAAAGAATCAGTCATTGCTGCCTTATCAAAACGATGGTTAATGTTGTCTGTTCCAACATCTGTAAAGCGGATTGAATCGCGTTGACGCACCTCGTCGACATAAAATCCCTCTAATTGAAGATTTGGGATTTCATTTGAAACAAAGCGGATACCGCGATAAGTCTGTGGGAACAAACGTGCTGGCGATGAAAATATGGTCGGTAATTGTGGAACCAGATCCCCCACAAAAAGCTCATTTTTTCTAAATTTGGCCTTACCTGTAATGCCTATTTTTCCATAATAATCATCACGTGAATTATCGGTATTGACTTGTAATAAGCCACTCCGTGCATAGTCATCGGCCCGACTTCCCATTAGGTTAAAGCCTGCCATTGCTAGTACATCAACACCGAAACCGACCGTACCCTCGGTATAACCAGACTGTCCTTTAAAAATTAAACCCTGCGCCCAATCTCTGGCAGCGGTATAGGGATATGGGTCTTTTTTATAGTCTCGGTCAAAGTAAAAATTACGCAGTGTCAGCTCAGCTTTACTGTCTGAAATAAACTCGGCATGCACAATTTGACTAAATAATGGGCACAAGCATACCCCCACCCATAATGGTGTCTTTTTCATTTCTTATCTCAACTATTTAATTTTTAATGGATTACGGCGCTGTTTTAAGAGAGTAGTTTTGCTCTTTTTTACTTCGGTAAAAAGCGCTACCCAGACTTAAAATCAGGAAAATAGCCAAAACAAAGACCACACCGTAATAGGCATAAAGCGTTGCGGGTGCAATGCCTTTATCCAGAAAAATCCCTGCAACCGTTGGCGATAAAATTGCCCCAATCCGACCAAAACCAATCGCATAACCTACGCCGCGACTACGGATTTCGGCATCATAAATTGTTGGTGAAATAGAATATAAACCTGCCACACAGCCATTAATGAGTGTGCCAAGTAATAACCCCACCATGAGTGCGACACTCACTTGGGACGAGACTGCGACAAATAGAAAAACACAAGCAGAGGTTAGCCCTAAAAATAGGCTTAAGGCATAGAAAATTTTCATGCGAGAGGCAAGTAAACCAATAATCGCTGCACCAAAAATACCGCCAATACTAATTAAAATACCAGTACTTACCCCTTGTTCAGGCGACATTCCCATTGAAATAAGAATTTTTGGCGTCCAGCTCATCACGAAGTAAAAACCAAACATCACTAAAAAGAACGCAAACCAAAGACAAAGTGTTTGGAACCCCAGCTGCCCTGCAAATAACTTACTGAGTTCACTGCCATTTTGTGTCGTATTTTTTTCATAGCGCGGCAGAACTGGTAACTCGTTAAGCTCCATACGATTTACAGTTGCATTAATTCGTTCTAGAGCCTGTTTTGGTCGTTTCGCTAATAAATAATCTAAAGATTCAGGTAATAACCATGCGCTGATTAGCAACATTGCAATGGTGGTGATCCCACCCGCTAAAAATATTGACCGCCAGCCTAAATGTTCAATCAACGCCAGTGACAATACTCCACCGAGTGTCGCGCCAATTCCATAACCTGTAGACATTAAGCTAACAGCAAGACTGCGCCAGCGAGCGTTGGCATATTCACTTGCTAAAACATTACTGCTGGCAAGAATCCCACCTACCCCAATTCCTGTAATAAACCGAAGTGCTGCTAACATGCCGTGGCTTTGTACAAAAGCACATGCCAACATGCTAAGGCCAGCAATAACAAGACAAATTAAAATGAGCAAACGACGACCAATTTTATCGGCTAAAGGTGCAAGAAAAATGGAACCAGCAGCCATCCCAAAAAGTCCTGAACTAAGCAGCAAGCCAATTTGTGAGCCTGAAAGTGCCCATTCTGCCGACACGGATGGTGCAGTAAATGCCATCACCATTACATCAAAGCCATCAATAATATTGAGACAGATACAAATCAAAATGACGAACCATTGGTAACGGCTCATATTGTTTTGATTGATCTCACTCAGCACGTCTCTTTCCATTTGTGTATCTCCCAATGTGGATAAGACATACACACGACACTGCTGATATGAGCGATTGGGTGGTTATGCACATCCGTATCCATAATGACCTAGAGGAATATTTGTTTTTTGAGCATCCTGCTCTTTTTCTATACTGAATATTTGGATCCAAAAAATCAACAAAAATTTAAAACCTATTATTAAAAATTATATAAATACATAAATTATCTCACTATTAAATTATTAAAAACCTAAAATTAAGATGAGTTAAGATTTTTATGGATCCATAATAAAAAATCTATTATGATCAACTCAGAGTGTTTTTTAGCCAAAATTAATCACTTACCAATAAGGATTCAACTCAATGAAAAGATTTAACTTTCACTCTCAACAAAATAGCAGTTAAACTTATAAAAATTTATATTAATAAAATAATTTAATTATAAAAACAATGAGTTAAAAATAGATTATTTTTTATTTTATTGACTTTTTTGTAAGCTTAACTGACATTATTTTCATTTAAGAAGTTTTAATTAATTGCATGATGCATAAACACACAAAAGGATTGTTGTTATGAAACTCAAAAGAGTAAGCCAACTTACACTGGGACTTTTTTTTGCCAGTCAATTGTTTTACACAGCGCAAGCAGCCCCTCCAAAAAATCAGCAGCCGCCTAACATCATGATTATTTTGGCCGATGATCTTGGATTTTCAGATATTGGTGCGTATGGCGGCGAAATTAAAACACCTCATATTGATAGCTTGTTAAAACAAGGGAAAATGCTTTTTAATTTTCATGCCTCATCAATGTGCTCACCTACTCGTGCACAGCTTATGACAGGCGCAGACAACCACTTGGTCGGTTTAGGCGCCATGTATGAAACTTCAAAACGACAAGAAAAATTGGTTGGAGCCGATAACCCGCGCGCACTACTCAAAATTGATGGATATTCAGGTCACTTAACGCAAAATGCTTACACACTCGCCGAGATTTTAAAAACAAAAGATTATTACACCTTCATGGTCGGTAAATGGCACTTAGGCTATGCTCCCGAACAAAACCCTAAGGCTCGTGGTTTTGACCAATCTTTTGCTCTGCTCGATGGCTTCGATTTACATTTCAAAGACCAACCTAAAAATTATCCGCGTAACACACAATATACTGAAAACGGTCAAAAGGTTACATTGCCTGACAACTACTACTCAACAGATTTCTTCACACAAAAAGCGTTTGAGTACTTAGATAAAAATAAAGCGCAAAAGCCATTTTTTGCCTATTTAGCCTACACCGCTCCTCACTGGCCAATTCAGGCACCTGCTCACTATAGAGACTTATACAAAGGTAAATACGATCAAGGCTACGACGCAATTCGCAAACAACGCTTTGAAAGACAAAAGAAACTAGGCCTAATTCCTTTAAATGCAGAATATCCAACCGAACGTGGCAACCAAGCTCTACACACCAAAAACTGGAATGAGCTAACTCCACAAGAGCGCAAATATGAAGCCCGTAAAATGGAAGTTTACGCTGGCATGGTCACTCAGTTAGATGATCGAATTGGCGATGTCATTCAATATCTAAAAAAGAATCATTTATATGACAATACTTTGATTGTATTTATGTCAGATAACGGCGCTGAAGGTGGTGATCATAATTTCCCAATGGGTGATGCCGACAACCGTTATGAAAATATAGGAAACGTAAGCTCATATGTTTATATGGGACCACGTTGGGCCGAAGTGAGCAGTACACCATTTACCCACTGGAAGTCAGCCGCTTCAGAAGGCGGAGTGCGCGTTCCTTTTATTGTTAAATCCCCTGTTCAAATTTCTAAAGATCGCGGAATTAACAATAACTTTGCGACAGTCAGAGATATATTCCCAACTGCCATGGAATTAGCTGGCATTCAAAATAATCAAATTTATCCAGCTACAAGCACAAAAATTAAACCGTCTGGTTTTAGCTTGATTCCTGCTTTTAAAAACAATAATGCCCGCATTCGACCTGTTAATTATTATGACTTTAAAGAGTTGCATGGCAGCCGCTACGCCCAAACTGACGAATGGAAACTTGTCGAAAACTCACCTTCTAAATTTAAAAGCCACGGCTGGGAACTCTACAATTTAAAAAGAGATTTTAATGAACAACATAATGTTTACGCAGAACATCCAGAGATCGTCAAAGTCTTAAATGACAAATATTTAAGATACGCCGATGAAAATGGTGTGATGGATTTTGAGCAATATAACAAAAAGTAGGAAAAACCAGATGAAACAGATCATGATGCTTTCATCGTTCCTCTTACTTTGTGCATGCCAAAAAACCACGCCTCAACTAGAACAGACCACCTTACCCAACTTAGGCAGCAAAGCTAAATGTAATTCTTATTCGGGCCTTCCTTTGGGTTGGCCTAAAAATAAAGAAGCAGGTATGGTCAAGCTTCCGCAAGGAAAAATTGTTTTAGGCACCACACAAGGTTATGAAGATGAACGCCCTTTAAACTTAAAGGCAACTTCCGTTTCCGCTTTTTTAATTGATGCAACTGAAGTCACCAATGCTCAATTTCAAGAGTTTGTTAAACAAACAGGCTATGTCACCGATGCAGAGAAGCAAGGTGGTGCAGCTATGTTTGTACAACCGGAACACCCAGTTGAAGAACTACAGTGGTGGAGGTTTGAAAAAGGTGCCAATTGGAAACACCCATGGGGCTTAAATAACCCTAAAAAACCCGCGTCTCATGAGCCTGTTCGCATGGTGACATGGAATGATGCCTATGCTTATGCAAACTGGCTGGATCATGACTTACCGACCGAACTTGAATGGGAATACGCAGCCAAAGGTTTTCAGCAAAATTCCGACATTGGCCCTACTCACGAAGGGCACATTGTAGCCAACTTCTGGCAGGGTGAATTTCCTTATAAAAACATTCAGGAAGATGGTTTTAAGGATGTTGCACCTGTTGGCTGTTTTAGTAAAAACCCATTTGGTTTATATGACTTGATTGGCAATGTATGGGAATGGACACAAACACCCTACACAGGTCCAAGAGATCACCATATGGGAGATCCCTCAAAATATCGGCAAAGTCACGAACAGATTTTGCAATACACCATTAAAGGTGGGTCTTATTTGTGCGCGACCAATTATTGCGCACGTTATCGTGCTGCCGCGAGGCACCCACAGGAACTCGACCTAGCAACCAGCCATGTCGGATTTAGAACAGTAAAACGCTTTTAAACGGATTTAAAAATGAAGCATATTTCTATTTATGGGATTTTATTCTCAGGGACAGCGCTTGCCTGCTGTTTAGCTCACAGTGCAGAAGATTTTAATTTTCAAAATACACTTACATTAAAAACATTTAACTTTGAAAGACATTATGAGAATGACACTAGTCCCGACACCCATAGCTTGAGTCAAGGCGTGATCTATCGAGGCGACTGGTCAACCAAGCTCAATGCTGTTCAGCTACACCTCAACCCCAGCATTCAATATGCCTATCGCTTAAGTACCGATCAACACACCAATGATACGGTCATACCCTTTGACACCACTACTAAAAAACAAGCGCAGGACTACGTTAAATATGGCTTAGGAGCTGGAGTTGAATATCAAAACTTTCGGATAAATATAGGTGAAATTATTCCCGACTCACCACTTACCCCACAAGTCGACACACATCAATTACGAGTAAACTACAAAGGCTTGGAATTAAAATATAAGACACCGCAACAAAATTTCGAGTTGGGTTTGATTAACCGTTATTCTCCAAAAAATGAGGAGGACTACCACAAACTCGCAATCTCGAAAAATGAATCCGATGGGCTTTACTTTTTCCAATGGGATGGCAAAACACCTAGGTACCATTGGAAATTTTATAATGGTTACTTAACCGACCTGATTAATCAAAGCTACTTTGCTTTTGATTATCAATGGACAAAACAGCACACCACAAATTACGGGTGTTTCGCCACGACGATGTCGGCAAGTCAAAACTTGGTGAATATGACAATACATCTGTGGGCGCCATGCATTTTATCAAATATGGAAACTTTACAACTGGAATTGGCTACCAAGAAAACTTTGGCAAAGATGGCATTCCAAAACTCGACAATATACCCATCCCCCATATGGTGAACTGGACCTTAGGCGCGTTTACCAAAGCAGATGAAAAGTCTTATCATTTCGTTGCTTCGTATGACTTTAAAGACTACATCAAAGGTTTAAAAATTACCTATAAATATATTTATGGTGATTCATTTCAAACCATGAATCAAAATGATTTTGAGCAAGAAAGTGATGTGTTGATTCAATATGACCTGAATGCCTGGGTTAAAAATCTTAAATTTCTTTTCTTAAATATTAACTACGACACTAAACACGGTAAAAGTCTGGATGAACAGCGCATGATGCTTCATTACACGTTTAACTTTTAAATCTTCACCATCCATAATGGTTTTAAATGAAGCTATTATGGATCCAATTAAAAACCAACAAAAAGTACATCCCTAAAATTCAAAATAATCAAAAAATCTTTAAAACTATTTAAAAATATACAAAAACAACAACCATGAAGAACAATATTTTTTAAAAATATACTGCTTGCCAATTGACCAATATTTTTATTTATTATAAATTGGATCCAATAAGTGATAAGGAGTCGTCACAAATGTTTATTAAAAATGCTTGGTATGTAGCCTGCCGCCCAGAAGAAATCCAAGACAAACCGCTAGGTCGCACCATCTGTGGTGAAAAAATTGTTTTTTACCGTGGTAAAGAAAATCAAGTTGCAGCCGTTGAAGATTTTTGCCCCCATCGCGGTGCCCCACTTTCACTTGGCTATGTAGAAGATGGCAACCTCGTGTGTGGTTATCATGGTTTAGTCATGGGCTGTGATGGAAAAACTGTTTCAATGCCAGCCCAACGTACAAATGGTTTTCCTTGCAATAAGGCCTATGCAGTTGTTGAAAAGTTCGGTTTTATTTGGATATGGCCGGGTGAAAAAACATTAGCAGATGAATCAAAACTCCCAACTTTAGAATGGGCAGATCATCCTGAATGGAGCTATGGCGGAGGCCTGTTCCATATTCAATGCGACTATCGCCTCATGGTCGATAACCTTATGGATTTAACCCACGAGACCTATGTTCACTCAAGCAGTATTGGTCAAAAAGAGATTGATGAATCATTGCCAGTGACGAAAGTAGATGGTGACCACGTCATTACCGAGCGTTACATGGAAAATGTGATCGCACCACCATTTTGGCAAATGGCCCTACGCGGCAATCATTTGGCAGATGATGTGCTAGTTGACCGTTGGCAACGTTGTCATTTTTTTGCCCCAAGTAATGTGCATATTGAAGTCGGTGTAGCACATGCTGGACACGGCGGTTATAACGCGCCAAATGACAAAAAAGTTTCTTCAATTGTTGTGGACTTTATTACGCCAGAAACTGAAACCTCACATTGGTATTTCTGGGGAATGGCACGTAACTTCCAGCCAGACAACGTTGAGCTCACCGATCAAATTCGTGAAGGCCAAGGCAAAATCTTTACTGAAGATTTAGAAATGCTTGAGCAACAGCAGCAAAACATTTTGAATAATCCACATCGCAAGTTACTGATGCTCAACATCGACGCAGGTGGTGTACAGTCACGCAAGGTGATTGACCGACTACTTGCCGAAGAAAATAAAACGCCTCCTGAAACATCCGCACAGAAGTTTCCAAACATTCGGATTATTTAAAGGAGCATAAACATGGACGTTATTATTGATAAAATTCACCAGCTCACCCCGACCATTCGTGCCTTTGAATTAGTTGCAACAAATGGTACAGAGCTACCGAGTTTTGAAGCAGGTGCCCATATTGATGTGCATCTTAAAAACGGTCTAACCCGTCAATATTCAATTTCAAACTGTTGTAATGAAAAACATCGTTATGTGATTGGTGTTTTACATGATGCCAACTCACGCGGTGGTTCACGTTGTATTCACACTGAATATCGTGAAGGCGACCATTTAAAAATTGGTGAACCACGTAATTTATTTGAGATTCACCCCCAAACTAAACAAGCTGTTTTATTTGCCGGTGGTATTGGCATTACCCCCATTTTGTCGATGGCATATCGGCTTAAGGCGTCCAATATTCCTTTTGAATTACACTACTTTGTTCGTAGCCATGAAATGATTGCCTTCTATGGCAATTTAACCGAGCACTTTGGTGATCATGTCCATTTTCACATTCAAGACCAACCAGACACCGAATGTAATATGGCAAAGGTTTTAGGCCAAGCTTCACCTGACAAACACCTCTATGTGTGTGGGCCTACAGGATTTATGCAATTTGTGATGAACTCGGCCGAGCAAGCGAATTGGCATAGCGAGCAACTACATCAAGAGCATTTCGTTGCGCAAAAAGTAGATACGTCCAACGATGAAGCTTTTACCATTGAAGTCAAAGGTACGGGGCGCCGAATTGAAGTATTGCCAGAGCAGACTGCAACAGAAGCATTAATTGCAAATGGTTTTGATATACCTGTTTCGTGTGAACAAGGCATTTGCGGTACGTGTATTACGCGTGTTGTAGAAGGCACACCAGATCATCGCGATATGTTTATGACCGAAGATGAACATGCGCTGAACGATCAGTTTACGCCCTGCTGTTCTCGTGCGAAAACCAAAAATCTTGTGATTGAGCTTTAATAGTTAAGTTCCTTTATTCAAAAATAAAGGAACTTTCTCCATTTTAAGTGCTTAAAACACTTTTTAGGGTTTCACCTAAAATTACAACACTACTGTGCTCACGCATTAAGGCTTCTGCGCGCCCTGCCTGACGATGTACCAACGCATCAAAAATCGAACAGTGCTGTAAATGTGCATAGTGCAAACGACGATATTCTGACAAAGCTTGGCTCTCATCATAGGTAATGGCTTGGGCAGAAGCCATCGGCAATTGATTGTTTTTTGCTAGAGCTTGTATGAGCGCTACATTTTGCGCGCCCTCAATAATCGTGTCATGAAAAATGACGTTAAAATGATGATAACGTTCCAGTTCGGTATCGCCGAACTCGTCTTTTTCATTAAAGAGTTTTTCGGTTTCTTGAATGCAATGTTGCAGTGTCTTTTTCTGCTCTTCGCTTAAACCTTGTTCTGCTAGAGTCTTTGCAGCCAATCCTTCAAGCACACCCCGCACTTCAAGCGCATCATGAACCAGCTGTTCTGAAATTTCACGGACGGTGTAGCCACGGGTTGGGTTCTTGATAAGAAGACCTTCTTGTTCAAGCAATCTAAATGCAATACGAACAGGCTGCCTCGAAACTCCAAGTAACTCGGCAGTGGGAATCTCGGCAATTCTTGCGCCACCCTCAAGTTCCCCTGAAATAATCATTTTTCTTAATTTAAGTAAAACTTGTTGTCCTGAAGACATTTGCTGCCACACATCACCAAAAACGTCACTTCGATGCTAGCAAGTTCATTTGCAAAATGAAATAAATTTTCTGTGTGAATCAGTGCTTAAGCATTTCTATAGACTTTAAAAAATTAGATCGCAAACTACATTCGATCAAAGGCCTTTAAGATTATTCACCATAATATCGAGATTATTACGAATTAAATAAGCCAAATTAATATCAATACCTTCAAGCATTTTCTCTTCAACTTTGGATACAACTTCATTGCATTTATTGAGTTTTTCAATACCACTTTCGGTAAGTGTAATTAAAATACGGCGACCATGGGTTGGGTCAGGTTTCTTTTCAATCCAGCCATTAACCAGTAAATCTTGCAAAATTTTATTGGCAGATTGTGGCTTTATGAAAGAGCGTTCAGCAAGCTTGGCATTAGATACGTTACTTTTTGAAGCTAAAACAGAAAGTGCCGTAAATTGCGGCAAAGTAATTTCAAGCTCTTTTAAATGTTCTGTTAAATGTTTACTAATAATTCGGTCAACACGAGCAATCATGTAACTTAACTTAGGCTCATCTTCTATTTTTTTCTGAACTAAATTTGAACGTACCATAACCTTTCATTCATCATAAGAAAATCTGTAGTGAAAGTATGAGGCAATCACCCCATACTTTCGTTAAAACTTAGCGAGCACCTGAGCTTTGTACTAAATGTACAGGCTGTTTAGGTTTTTTGACAAGAAGTAATGCAGAGATCGCTGCAATTAAGATCACTGGAATGCTTGAACCAATCACAATGGTCGAACTTTGTCCAAGTGAAAGTAAAAAACCAGCCATTAAAGGGCCTGCAAAAGAACCAATACGCCCAATTGCAACCGCCGCACCTACTCCGGTTCCACGCATTTCAGTCGGATAATACATTGCGGCTAAACCGTACAATGCCGATTGTCCACCCACAATGAATAAACCACAGCCGACTGCCGAAAGTGCCAGTAAAGCTACAGTTGGAGAAATTGCCAAGCAGCAAAGTGAGAATAAAATACCTAGATAAATCAGCTTAATCACAAAACTCATGCGTATTTTATCAAGCAATACCCCCATTAAGATTGAACCTAAAATTCCACCAACGTTGTAGCCCATTTGCACATAGTTTGCCTGAAGTTTCGATAAGCCTTGCGCCCCCATAAGTAGCGGCAACCAGTTCAACAAGAAATACAGCACCACTAAGGTACAGAAAAAACTCACCCAAAGCTGAATGGTCGACATACGACGTTCTTTGGCAAATAGAACTTCAAAGAATGGTGTGGTTTTTTGCGCTTGAACTTTACGTTGCAGGTAATCATTTGACTCAGGTAAAAAGCGCATGATGAGTGGAATTAACAAAATAGGCGCAATACCACCAATATAGAAAATATGACGCCACTCTGCATCGCCCGCCAATGACATGGCAACCACAGAAGTCAGCAAGCCACCAAAAGGAATGCCGCTATACATGACACTTACCGCTTTGCCCTTGTGCTGGTCAGGTACAGCTTCAGAGGCAAGAGTAATCATCATCGGAAGTGCCCCGCCCATTCCCAAACCAGTACAAAAACGAATGAGCAATAACAAACTAAAGTTGGCAGCATAGGCCGTTAGCAAAGACATAATTCCAAAAAGCAGAATACTAAAAATCAGAATTTTCTTACGCCCAATAATATCTGCAAATCTGCCGCCTAATATGGCACCTGGTAGTGTTCCTAAAATTGCAGCACTAAATGCCCATGCCATCTGGCCATTATCTAACATAAACTCAGCCCGCATTCGTGGAGCGGCTACCCCCATTGATTGAAGATCAAAACCTTCAAAAATTGCGATTGCAAAACAAAGTAGTAACGTAATCTTTGCTCTTGCAGACTGTCCTAATATCTTTTCCATTGTGTTGTCCTTTATTGACTAGTCGTTCCATTTAGCCCTTTGTGTATTGTTGTTTAAACACACCAAAAATATCAGTTAAACTTACTAAAAAATCAACATATTTTTATGTTAAATTATTTATTAAATTAATTTTTATTTATATTACAAATACTTATAAAATAATTATTAAATTTTAGAAAAAAGACTTGAATGTAAGTTTAACTGATATTAAATTAAATCCCAGAACATCACAAAATCATTCAAGGAGTATGAAGATGACTTATGAAAATCGCTGGGAAACCGTAGATGTTAAAGTTGAAGATGGAATTGCCTGGGTTACACTAAACCGCCCAGAAAAGAAAAATGCCATGAGCCCTACACTCAATCGTGAAATGATTGATGTACTTGAAGCCATAGAACTTGATCAAGATGCACGTGTTTTAGTACTAACTGGTGCGGGTGACTCTTGGACAGCTGGCATGGACTTGAAAGAATATTTCCGCGAAGTCGACACTCAACCTGAAATTTATCAAGAACGTATTCGCCGTGACTCATGTCGTTGGCAGTGGCAACTTCTTCGTATGTATTCAAAACCAACCATTGCAATGGTTAACGGCTGGTGTTTCGGAGGCGGTTTCTCACCATTAGTGGCGTGTGATCTTGCGATTGCAGCAGATGAAGCAACTTTCGGTTTATCTGAAATTAACTGGGGTATCCCACCTGGTAACCTTGTAAGTAAAGCAATGGCCGATACTGTGGGCCACCGTGCAGCTTTGTACTACATCATGACGGGTAAAACCTTTAGTGGTAAAGAAGCCGAAACTATGGGACTGGTAAATAAAAGCGTACCACTTGAACAGCTAAAAGCAGAAGTAACTGAGCTTGCAAATTGCCTACTTGAGAAAAACCCTGTAGTGCTTCGTACCGCTAAAAATGGCTTTAAGCGTTGCCGCGAACTCACTTGGGACCAAAACGAAGATTACTTATATGCCAAGTTAGATCAATGTATCCATCGTGATACTGAAAATGGTCGCCAAGAAGGTTTGAAACAATTTTTAGATGAAAAATCAATTAAACCGGGTTTACAGAGCTATAAACGTACTGGTTAACTTTTGATTCTTTAATGGCAATGTAAGGACACAACCCATGCAAAATGTACAGTTACTTATTCACGGTCAATCTGTTGATGCATCAAATCAGGCAACTTTTGAGCGTATTAGCCCAATTGATGGATCGGTGGCAACTAAAGCTGCTGCTGCAACCTTGGAAGATGTTGATCGTGCAGTCGATTCGGCACAACAAGCTTTTAAAGTATGGTCGAAACTCTCGCCTACCGAACGCCGTTTACGTTTGTTAAAAGCAGCCGATTTAATGGACCAAAAGACTGAGCAATTCATTGAAACAGGAATGCAAGAGACAGGTTCAACTGCCACATGGTATGGGTTTAACGTTCACCTTGCTGCAAACATGTTACGTGAAGCAGCAGCAATGACCACACAAATTGACGGCAGCCTCATTCCGTCAGATGTGCCGGGCAATCTTGCGATGGGTGTACGGGTTCCTTGCGGTGTTATTGTGGGCATTGCTCCATGGAATGCCCCTGTCATTTTGGCAACACGTGCGCTTGCTATGCCTTTGGCTTGTGGTAACACGGTAGTGTTAAAAGCCTCGGAAGCCTGCCCAGCAACACATCGTCTAATTGGTGAAGTGTTACACGAAGCAGGTCTAGGTGAAGGTGTGGTAAATGTGATTACGCATGCTGCTGAAGATGCACCACAAATTGTTGAACGTTTAGTGTCTCATCCAGCCGTAAAACGCATTAATTTTACGGGTTCAACCAAAGTCGGAAAAATTATTGCAGAGACTGCTGCTAAATATTTAAAACCTGTTTTACTCGAACTTGGTGGCAAAGCCCCTGTCGTGGTTTTAAATGAAGTTGATATTAATGAAGCCGTAAATGCCGTCGCTTTTGGAGCATTTTTTAATCAGGGTCAAATTTGTATGTCGACCGAACGTGTTTTGGTTCAAGACAATATTGCCGACCAGTTTATTGAAAAACTGATTGAGAAAACCCGCTCTATTCAGGCGGGTAACCCAACCTCGAAAGAAAATGCGCTCGGTGTTTTAGAAAGTCGACGCGCTGCAAACCGCATTCGGCATTTGCTGGAAGATGCTCAAAACAAAGGTGCTGACTTACCTTTAGGCATTCATATTGAAGACACCACCATGCAACCGACGCTGGTGCTCAATATTAAACCTGACATGTTACTTTACCGCGAAGAATCGTTTGGGCCTGTCTGCACAGTTCAACGTTTTTCAAGCGTTGAAGAAGGTGTAGCACTGGCAAATGACAGCGAATTCGGTCTTTCTTCAGCAGTGTTTAGCCAGAATATTTCGCAGGCATTAGAAGTCGCTAAACAGATTGATTCGGGTATTTGTCACATTAACGGTGCAACCGTACATGACGAAGCTCAAATGCCATTTGGTGGTACAAAATCGAGCGGTTATGGACGTTTTGGTAGTAAAGCCTCTATTGGTGAATTTACCGATTTACGCTGGATCACCATTCAAACTCAATCGCGTCATTACCCGATTTAGTCGGCTAATGTAGACAACGACATATTAAATAAAAATTGCATGATGCAAAAAGATAAAGCGCAGTGATGCGCTTTCCATGGAGTGAAAGAAATGCAAATGAATGCCACTCAATCACAAGACCGCGAACGGTTCGTAAAATTAGGGCAACATGATATTCATTATCACCATAAAGATGACACGCTCTATATCAGCCCAAAAGAGCAATTAAAACCGTATCCACAAAAACTGACAGATCGGTTAATTCATTTTGCACAGACCAAACCTGACCATATTTTTGCAGCCAAACGCAATGCTCAAGGTGAGTGGGTTAAACTGAGTTATGCAGAAGTTTTACAACGCGCATGGCATATTGCTCAGGCTTTACATGAACGTAACTTAAGCCAAGAAAGACCACTCATCATTTTAAGTGGTAATGATCTTGAACATTTAACACTCTCTATGGGGGCTATGCTGGCAGGTGTGCCTTTTTCAGCAATTTCACCAGCCTACTCTCTTATTTCTCAAGATTTTGGCAAACTCAAACATGTGTTTGAAGTGCTCACCCCAGGCATGGTCTATGCCAGCGATGGTCAGACCTTTGCCAAAGGGATTCAAGCATGTATTACATCAGACATTGAAGTGGTGACCAACAAAGGTCTTGTAGGCAATCAGATCTGCACGTCTTTTCAGTCACTGTTAGATACGCCTGTTTCAAATGTTCAAGAGTTTTACCAAACCCTTGATGAAAACCAAATTGCCAAATTCTTGTTTACATCAGGTTCAACCAAACTACCTAAAGCTGTGCCGACCACACATTTAATGTTGTGTGTTAATCAGCAAATGTTGTTGCAGACTTTCCCTGAGTTTGAAGAAACACCACCTGTTCTACTCGACTGGCTGTCTTGGCACCACACATTTGGCGGCAGTCATAATGTCGGCATCGCGCTCTATAATGGCGGTACGATTTACATTGATGATGGCAAACCCGTTGCAGGAAAATTTGACGAAACCATTCGTAATCTCAAAGAAATTTCTCCAACAGTTTATTTAAATGTGCCAAAAGGTTGGGAAGAACTGACCGAAGCTTTAGAACAAGATGAAGAGTTAAGAGACCGCTTTTTTGCCAAAGTAAAAATTTTATTCTTTGCAGGTGCAGCGCTTTCAGAAGCTGGCTGGAACAGACTTGATAAAATTGCTCAGCAACATTGCGGAGAAAAAATTCGCATTATGAGCGGATTGGGCATGACTGAAACTGCACCATCTTGTGCTTTTACCACTGGCCCACGCGTGATGGCTGGCTTTATTGGTTACCCTGCACCAGGGTGTGAAATCAAACTGGTTCCATGTGGCGACAAACTTGAATTTTGTGTTCGTGGTAAACATGTCATGAAAGGCTATTGGCGCTTAAAAGCAGACCAGCAAAGCACTGTGTTTGATGATGAAGGCTTTTTCCACACAGGTGATGCTGTTCGTTTGGTCGATATCAATGATCCGACTAAAGGGCTGATGTATGACGGTCGAATTGCCGAAGACTTTAAACTCAATACAGGCACTTTCGTCAATGTCGGCACGATTCGCAACAAAGTGCTCATTCAAGGTAATTTACTCGTTCAAGATGTCTGTATTACAGGTTCAAACCTGAATGCTGTTGGCTTTCTGATTTTTCCAAAATTAGAAGCTTGTGCTCAATACGCAGGCCTTAAGCTTGGCGAGCATTCTGCAACAGAGATATTACAGCACCCTAAAGTCCAGCAATGGTTCCGTCAATTTTTAACGACATTTAATAAAGATGCGACTGGCAGTTCAAATACAGTCTCAATGCTTTATTTAATGACCGAACCACCTCAACTCGATGCAGGCGAAGTGACCGATAAAGGTAACCTCAATCAAAGCAATATTACTAAACGTCGTGCTGCTTTAATTGATGAACTTTATCAAAAGCAGGCCGAAAACCCACTCATTATCCGAGTGCCCACCTTAAAGCAATAAGCAATTGAATTAAAAAAGGAAGCTCAAACTTCGGTTTGGGCCTTAGCCTCACTTTTGCCTAAAAAAAGGTTCAACATGCCACACGATACAGAATTTGAACTATTTCGGGACAGTTACCGCAGGTTCTTAAAAGAACAGGTTGCTCCGTATTATGAACAGTGGGAACACGATGGCCTGATCCCACGTGATCTATGGCTACGTCTTGGGGAAAATGGCTTTTTGTGCGTAGATGTGCCTGAAGAATATGGCGGCTATGGCGCTCCTGTTCATTACTCTCTCATGCTGGTTCAAGAAACTGCTCAAGCTGGCTTTGCATCTTTAGCTGTTGCCATTGGGGGACAAAATGAGCTTGTTTCCCCTTACTTGCAAAATATTGGAACTGAAGAGCAAAAACTCTATTGGTTACCCAAAATGGTGACAGGTGAAGTGGTCACTGCAATTGCCATGACCGAAGCCAATGCTGGTTCAGACTTACAGGCCATACGCACTCAAGCCATTTTAGAAAATGACCACTATCGTGTGAATGGTTCAAAAACATTTATCTCAAATGGATTACATGCCGACCTGATCGTTTTGGTAGCGAAAACTGATCCTCCAGCTAAAGCAAAAGGTATTTCGATTTTTTTAGTTGATGCTGCTTTAGACGGCGTTAAAAAAGGTCGTTCCTTACAAAAAATTGGGCTACACGCCCAAGATACTGCCGAACTATTTTTTGATGATGTTTGTGTGCCTGCAACTCAGCGTTTAGGTGAAGAAGGACAAGGCTTTGCCTATTTAATGCAAGAGTTACCTCGCGAACGCTTGAGCATTTCAATGATGGCTTTGGGGTCAATTTTAGGAGCCATCGAACTGACCAAAGACTATGTGATGGAGCGTAAAGCTTTCGGGCAACCCTTAAGCCAAATGCAAAACACGCGGTTTGTACTCGCAAATGCACAAATCAAAGCAAAAGCTGCCCAAGCTTTTGTAGACCAATGTGCAGCGCTGTATCAACAACACCAGTTAAGTGTGACTCAGGTTGCCGCATTGAAATGCTTTATCACCGATGTCCAATGTGAAGTGATTGATCAATTACTTCAGCTTTTTGGTGGCTACGGTTACATGCAGGAATATCCGATTTCACGCTTTTTTGTGGATGCGCGGGTACAAAAAATTTATGGGGGAACCAATGAAATTATGAAAGAAATCGTTGCCCGAGAACTGCTCGGAAAATAATTCGATTTAAAAACCGGACAAGGCAGACACAACAACTATGCCTTGTTGAAAACAAGAAATGATATTTCAGGAAGAAATGCTATGTCGAAATTATGGATGTACTCTACCCTTATGCTCTCAGGATCAGTCTGTGCGGGCAGTTTTATTGACAACAGTTCAGTAGAACTCACCACACGAAATTTCTATTTTGACCGTGACTACCAAGAGCAATCTGCTTACCCCGCCGCCAAGGACTGGACACAAGGGTTTATTCTTAAAGCCAATTCAGGTTATACCGAAGGGACTGTCGGTTTTGGGCTGGATATACTTGCAACGGCGGGTTTTAAACTCGATGCCGACGCAGAGCATGGCGGTACAGGAAACTTACCTAGAGACACGCGCACCAATGAACCTGCTGACTCTTATGGCGAAATTGGGGTCACAGCAAAAGCTAAAATGAGCCAGACCGAGCTACGTATTGGTACGCTAATGCCGATGAATCCTGTTTTAGTAGCTTCACCTGCTCGCTTGTTACCTCAAACTTATCGAGGAATTTCACTGACCAGCAAAGATATTAAAGACTTTGACTTACAAGCAGCCTATCTCGATAAAGTGAATCATCGTGATTCGACCAACTATGAAAAAATTAAAATTTCAGGCGTAAATGGGCGATTTAAAGGTGCCGAAACTGACGGGCTCTATTATTTAGGTGGAAACTATCAGCTTGATCCAGCAATCAAGCTCACCGCTTTTTATATGGATGTTGATGATCTTTATAACCAAACCATGGTTGGTGCCTTACATCAACATAAAATTAATGACACTACTAATCTTAGCTCGCAATTACGCTACTACCGCAGCCGCGATGACGGTCAATCAAAAGCAGGTTTAGTCGATAATGATCTTTATCATGCGCATTTCGAACTCAAACATCAAAACCATAAGTTTATTTTTGGTACCTTCCAACATCACGGCGATACTGCATTTCCGTATTTGACTGGAGGTGAAACCGGACTTCTCATTGATACATGGCCGGGTGAGTTTTTAAATCCAAAAGAGAAAGCCTACAGCTTCCGCTATGAATATGACTTTAAAGATTATGTTCCGGGTTTACGTTTCATGACCCGTTACACCACAGGTCACAATATTTATGCACCCAACTTAGGTGGAACCAATCTAAAAGAACGCGAAACAGACTTTGATTTAGGCTACACCGTTCAAAGTGGCTGGTTAAAAAATTTAGGGCTCCGCGCGCGCTATGCAATCTATGACAACAACATGCTCTCCACTGCCAACATCAAACCTGTAAACGAAACCCGTATCAACATCGATTACACATGGAAATTTAAATAATTCAAAACAAGAGGTTCTGTCATAAATAGAACCTCTTTTTATTTCGGGACATTCATCATGAAGAAAGTTGTAACGCTACTCTGCGGATTTAGTTTCATTGCCCTGACTCATGCCGAAACGCTATATAGTCCACCACCTATTCAGCTTGAGTCTTTAGCGAAATTTAGTGTGGATCTGAATGCGCCTGTTTGGGAATTAGGCACCACCAGTGACGCAGGTAAACGCCGAATTATTCCCATTACAGGTGGAACATTTGAAGGAAAATCGCTTAAAGGCCGCATTTTAAATAATGGTGCAGATTGGCAAACTGTCGACAGTAAAGGACTGGCAATTATTGATACGCGATATTTGTTAGAAACCGATGACGGTGCACTCATTTATCTTCAAACCAAAGGTTACCGACATGGCTCGGCAGAAACGCTAAAACAGCTCGCCCAAGGCAAAGATGTCGACCCCAAGAACTACTATTTCAAAATTACCATGCAGTTTGAAACCAGTTCACCTAAATATGCGTGGCTCAATCAAACCGTTGCGGTAGGCAGTGCAATGCGTTTGGGCAAAGCGGTTATTTATGATGCCTATACCCTGAAATAATAATTTTTATAACACTTACAAAAAGATGGACCCTTCATTATGGATCAAAAAACTTTAGAACACTTACCGCCAATTCATCACCATTTAGGCGGTCACAATATTCATTGGAATGAAAAAAACACTGAACTCACCATCTACTACACGGCCCTAGAAAGCTTTACCAACCCACGCGGTACGGTTGAAGGCGGCATGATTTGCGCGATGCTTGACGATGTGATGGGACTCTTTGCGTTTCTGGCAAATGACCGTAAACCAGCAACCACCATTAATTTAACCATGGACTTTTTAAGGCCCTGTGCTGTGGGCGAAGTCATTACAAAATGCCGCTTTATTAAACAAGGTAAAACCGTACTGAATCTTGAAAGTGAAGCTTGGCAAAACAACAAAATGATTGCACGAAGCACAGCTAATTTTCTGGTTTTAGATTAAATCCACCAACCTTCATAAAATAAGGATATTTATAAATGAATGAAAACAAAAAGCGTCTTTGGACACAATCCACCGTATTGCTTGCGATTGCGGCAGTATTGACTGGTTGTGGTAATGACAATGACAGTACAACCTCATTACCTCAAACACCTCCACAACTTACTCCTGCGGTTGGTGCAAAATTAAATGGAAGCTGTTCAGATCTGACCGGATTTCAATATAACAATACTGTAATTAGCTCATCCACGCTTCAAGAGGCGGGTACATTGACTGTAGCCAACAAGCCGATTGGTGCGCATTGTTTAGTTAAAGGTTATATGAACCAACGTGTAAGCCCTGTCGATGGACAAACCTATCAAATTGGTTTTGAAATGCGCTTACCCGTTAACTGGAATGGTCGTTTTCTCTATCAAGGCAATGGCGGAACCGATGGCAATCTAGTGCCTGCAACAGGTCAGGTTGGCAGTGGTGGTCCGCTCACCAATGCCCTACATGACGGTTTTGCTGTCATTTCTTCCGATGCTGGACATAACGCTTCACAAAACCCCATGTTTGGTTTAGACCCTCAAGCCAGAGTTGACTATGGATATGGTGCTATTACCAAACTCACGCCTATGGCAAAAAACCTGATCAAAACGGCCTATGGTAAATTGCCTGATCGCTCCTATGCCGGTGGTACATCTAATGGTGGTCGCCACGCCATGATTGCAGCAACCCGTTTGGGCGACCAATATGATGGAATTTTAGCAAGCACACCGGGTTTCCATTTGCCTCGAGCAGCCGCAGCACAACTTTATACAGCACAACAGCTTCGTCGTGTCGCAACAGATGAAAATGACTTAAGTACCGCCCTTACCCTTCCAGAACGTAAAGTATTAGCAAAAGCGATTTTAGATCGATGCGATGCCTTAGATGGTGTTGCAGATGGACTCGTTCAAGATGTTGAGGCTTGCCGTACTGCTTTTAATATTCACCAACATGTACCTGTTTGCTCAAGTACAAGAGATGGCACCTGCCTAAGTACCGAACAAATTGATGTGCTAGCCAACATTTACCGTGGCCCTGTAAACTCTGCTGGACAAGCTCTGTATGCAACCCAGCCTTTCGACCCAGGTTTAGTCGGCAGTAACTGGGCAAGCTGGAAATTTGAATCTTCGGTTGGAACAGCGCGTGACCCTGTTGCAGTCGGCATTCTTTTTCAGGTTCCGCCAGATCCAACTGTAGTTCAAAACTCTAGACAATTTGCCTTTAATTATAATTTTGATACTGATTATCTAAAACTATCGGCAACCAACGAGCTGTACACCGAAAGCTCCATGTCTTTTATGATGCCGCCCGATGAACTTAATCTGGATAAACTGCGCAACCACGGTGGAAAAATGATTGTGGTACAAGGCACAGCTGACGGTGTTTTCTCTGTCGATGACACCCAAAATTGGTATGATCAACTACTCCAACACTATAAAAATGATGCAAAAGGTACAGCGCCTGAATTTGCACGTTTCTTTAGAGTTCCGGGCATGAACCATACCCGTGATGGTATTGCGACCGACCAGTTTGATGCATTGACTGCTTTAGTTAACTGGGTCGAATATGGGCAAGCACCTGACAAAATCATTGCAACTGCACGCGGCGCAGGTAACCCAAGTGGTCAAGTGAATACTGAACTTCCGCAAAACTGGGCGCCAGACCGTACCCGCCCACTTTGCCCTTACCCACTGATTGCCCGTTACAATGGTCAAGGTGATAGCGAAAAAGCTGAAAACTTTAGCTGTAAATAACAACCCTATCAAATTAAAAGAGAGCTTCTATAAGCTCTCTTTTTATCTTACTCTGCCTAATCTTAGCTCAAGCTTTACTGCTTAAACTTTTTAATACTTTTAGACAGATGAGCACGCATCATTTGTCGAGCCAATAAACCATCTTGATCAACAATCGCGTTATAAATATTGACATGATCATGATGAACCGCTTTTAAATATTCTTCACGGTTTTCTGGACTTTGCTCAATAGATTTAAGTCGTGCACGCGGAATAATCTTTTCGCCAAGGTACTTTAAAAAATCAACGAAATATTGGTTTTCAGAAGCTTCGGCAATGGCAATATGAAAATCATAATCCGCTTTTACCGTACCATCATTTGCATCTGATGAAATATGACGTTCAAAGTCTTCAAGCGCAGCTTTCATTTTATCGATGTGGATTTGTTTACGACGCTCTGATGCTAAAAAGACTGCTTCAGACTCAAGGCTAATCCTAAGCTCCAGTAAAGAGACAATATCGTTAATGGTTTCTAGACTGGCATTAGATAGTAAAAAATTCTGCTCAATGGTTTGCTCTTTTACAAAAGTACCAATCCCGTGACGAGTTTCAACAAAGCCCAGAGAACGCAATTCAGTAATTGCTTCACGAATGACAGAGCGGCTAACTTCAAAGGTTTCAATTAATTCTAATTCTGTTGGAATTTTCTCTCCAACCTGAAAATCTCCAGACTGAATTTTCTCGATCAGTTGTTCTACAATAATCTGGCTTAGTTTTTTTGTTGATCTAGGTTTAATTGCACTAGACATAATCTGAAGAACTCATGAGATGTTGAAAAAATTAGGAAATTCATTTTACTATAATCTTACACGATAGTCATATTCGCTTTTCACCGTCCTAAGTTCTTAAAATTAAATTGTTTTATATGGTTCATTAATCTCACGCATATATTTTAAAAAGTGAGTAACTTGTGCTTATTTAGACAGTTACATCAAACTAAATGGCTTAAATAATATGCAGCTCAATACCTTTAATTGAGCTGCACAATCTTATTAAATCGTAGCCTGACTCAGCTGTCCATTGACCAAACGAGTAATTTGCAATGGATTACTGTCTTTTAATGCATCGGGTAATAACACTTGTGGTGTATTTTGAAAACAGACAGGGCGTAAGAAACGTTCAATTGCACCTGTGCCTACCGAAGTTCCACGGGCATCACTCGTTGCAGGGAACGGACCACCATGCACCATAGCATCAGACACTTCAACTCCTGTCGGGAAGCCATTAAATAGAACACGACCGGCTTTGCCTGTGAGTAAATGAAGAAGTGTACCAGCCTGAGATAATTCAGCGTCATCACCAATAATAGTTGCCGTGAGCTGCCCACCTAAAGCGTCAATTCCTTTTAATAAGGTTGCCTCATCTTCTACAGCAATCACAATGGACAGCGGTCCAAACACTTCATGTTGTAGTTTTGGATTGCCCGATAATAAAACCGATTGATCTGCTTTAAATAGGTGTGCTTTTGCTTGAGAAATAAGCTCAGGTTCTTGCCCTGTTGCAATCACTTCAAAACCAGATTCGCCAGTTAATGCATCAATCCCTTGTCGATAGCTTTTTAAAGTACCTTCATTCAACATGACTTGAGGCACAGCTTTTTGAGTCATTTCACTTAAAGCTGCAACAAAACGATCAAACTCTGGACCTTTCACACCCAAAATTAAACCCGGTTTTGTACAGAATTGGCCACATCCCATATTAAATGAGGCAACCGTTTCTTGAGCGATTTGTTCACCACGTGATGCAAGTGCCTGTGGCAACACAACAACCGGATTAACACTCGACATTTCAGCAAAAAATGGAATTGGCTGAGGACGACTCTGAGCAAGGTTATAAAGTGCCATTCCACCTTCAAGTGAACCTGTAAAACCAGCTGCTTGAATCAATGGATGCTCCACCAAGTTTGCACCAACACGAGATCCAAAAATCATGTTGAATGTACCCTTAGGCATGCCGCAAACTTCAATTGCTTTTTCAATCGCTTCTGCCACAAGCTCGGCAGTCGCCATATGGCCAGAGTGTGCTTTAAACACAACCGGGCAACCTGCTGCTAAAGCCGCTACCGTATCGCCACCCGCTGTTGAAAATGCAAGCGGGAAATTACTTGCGCCAAATACAGCAACCGGACCTACTCCAACTTTGTACTGGCGAAGGTCAACACGCGGTAAAGGTTTACGTTCTGGCAACGCAACATCTATGCGGGCGCCATAAAAATCACCACGTCGTAAAAGTTCAGCAAACAATCTTAATTGACCAGTAACACGACCTGTTTCACCTTGGAGTCGAGCAAGTGGCAAGCCAGTTTCTAAAGATGCAACTTCTTGTAAGTTCGTGCCTAATACTTCAATTTGACGAGCAATTTCTTCTAAAAAAGAAGCACGTTGCTCTTGAGATGTTTGGCTATAGACTAAAAAAGCATTATGCGCAGCTTGAGCAGCTTGATCCACTTCTTCAAGCGTGGCTTGGCTAAATACATAGCCCGTTGGTTGATAGTCTTTTGCATTAATACTTTCTATGCTCGGTGCATTTGCAGCAATACGTTGACCATTAATAAACTGCTGACCATTATTTTTACTCATGTTTCGTCTCCAATACCTGAACACATAAAATTATTGCGGACCTAATGTTGCGATTAGGGCAGCTAAATCGTCATAGTCTGCTTGAGTTAAATCACTCAATGGTGGACGTACAGGACCTGCATCATGCCCAACAATTTTTGCACCTGCTTTAATCATGCTTACCGCATACCCTGATTTACGGTCGCGAATTTTAATAAGCGGCAAGAAGAAATCTTTAATTAAACGATTCGTCGTTACAAAGTCATCGCTACGAAGTGCGTTATAAAATTCCATGGCAGTCTTTGGAATAAAGTTAAATACAGCCGATGAATAAACTGGACAACCCAAAGCTTTATAAGGCGCTGCAAAAACCTCTGCTGTCGGCAGGCCACCTAAATATGACAAACGATCACCAATGGTTTGCGTTACCGCAGTCATCATGTCGATTTGACCAGAACTATCCTTAAAGCCAATTAAGTTTGGGCACATCTCAGTTAATTTCTGAATTGAATCCAGATTTAATCTTGATACGCTACGGTTATAAAAAATTACGCCAAAGTCTACTGAGTTACATACTTGCTTAACGTGTTCGATCAAACCTTCTTGGCTTGCTTCAGTTAAGTAATGTGGCATTAATAGAATGCCATGTGCACCTAAGCGTTCTGCTTCTTTCGCTTGTGCAATCGCTTGTCGTGTCGGACCACCTGCTCCAGCAATAATCGGTACGCTGCCTTTACAAGTATCAACTGCTGTTTTAATCACGTCAGAATATTCATTTCCAGTTAACGAGAAAAACTCACCCGTACCACCCGCAGCAAATAAAGCACTTGCCCCATAAGGTGCTAACCACTCAAGACGTTTTGCATAAGAAGATTTATTGAAGTCCCCATTTTGGTCAAAGTCAGTCACCGGAAAAGAAAGAAGGCCATCAGAAACAATGTTTTTTAACTCAAGAGCATCCATTAGCAAATATCCATACCTATTTGTGTTGTCAGACATCTTACATCATAAATTTTATTTTAATCAATATATTTTCTCGATGAAAACTGAAAATTTTTAAAGAGATAAAACTTTTCTATAAAAACTAAATTAAATTAGACCTAAAGCTTTGTTTTATATTTAAAAGTTAAAAATTATCTAAAATTTATGCACCCGCATAAAAAAGCTGCCCATAAGAGCAGCCATAAAATAAAAACAAGTTTTATTTAAATCTAACGAACCAAACACGGTTTTTTATTATTAAACGACCAGTTTGGAATTAAAAATTGCATCGCATCGGCATCATTACGTGCACCTAAACCTTTAAGTTTATATAACTCATGTGCCTGATTAATGCGATCCCAATCAAGTTCAACCCCAAGCCCTGGTACAGTAGGTACTTGAATTTTACCATCTTTAATTTCAAGCGGTGCTTTAGTCAGCTGATCTGTACCTTCTTGCCAAATCCAGTGTGTATCAATTGCGGTGACTTTGCCTACCGCTGCTGCTGCAACGTGTGTAAACATGGCGAGTGAAATATCAAAGTGATTATTTGAATGAGAGCCCCACGTTAAGTTGTACATATTACAGAGCTGTGAAACTCGAACCGAACCTTCCAATGTCCAAAAATGTGGATCAGCCAAAGGAATATCAACCGCTTGCAACTGAATGCTATGCGACATTTCGCGCCAGTCTGTAGCAATCATATTGGTAGCGGTGGGCAAACCTGTAGCGCGTTTAAATTCAGCCATAATTTCACGGCTTGAATAACCTTGTTCTGCGCCACACGGATCTTCTGCATAAGCTAATACACCTTTAAGATGTTTACCTAAAGCAATAGCTTCATCTAAAAACCATGCCCCATTTGGATCAAGCGTCACACGGGCATCTGGAAAACGGCGTGCAATTGCAGTGACGGCTTCAGCTTCTTGTTCGCCGCTCAACACCCCACCTTTGAGCTTAAAGTCTTTAAAGCCATATCGGTCATAAGATGCTTCAGCTAAACGCTGTACAGCATCGGGTGTTAATGCTTTTTCGTGACGAACTTTGTACCAGTCATGGCTATGCTGAGGTGTTGTCGCATAGTCCAAAGAAGTCTGTTTTTGGTCGCCAATAAAGAATAAATACCCTAAAACCTCAACTTCACTACGTTGCTGCCCTTCACCCAGTAAACTTGCAACATTCACATTTAAATGCTTACCGAGCAGATCAAGTAATGCTGACTCATAGGCAGTCACTACATGAATTGTGGTACGTAAATCAAAGGTTTGGTTCCCTCGTCCACCACTATCGCGATCAGCAAAAGTCTGCTGGATTTTTTTGAGTAAATTCTTATATTCCCCAATAGGTTGCCCTTCCACCAACGCTTTTGCATCATTTAACGTGGCTAGAATTTTTTCTCCACCCGGAATTTCTCCAACACCAATATTTCCAGAGTTATCTTCGATAATAAGTATGTTACGAGTGAAATAAGGTCCATGAGCACCACTCAAATTGAGCAGCATGCTGTCATGTCCAGCAACAGGAATTGCTCGAATTGATTTAACGATAGGTGTAGAGGTCGCCATTAAAATACTCCTTGGCATACTGATATATTTTTCACAAATAAAACTTATAAGACATCATATGACTTGTCAATATAAACTCGCATAAAAATTATTTTTCGGGGCTACTTGCCAAAATAATATTTTTAATCATATGATGTCATACATCTAAAGACGCGGTTTTAGAACTAGGACTATAGAGTAGATACAAAATTCCGTTTTCTCATCTATTCTATCGATGAATTTGACATGACGTCACCTATTTCACGGATATGCAAATAGGTCGATTATTAAAAGAGTTTGTATATGGATAATTTGCAAACAAATATCGCTGTAGTGACTCAGCAAAGAGCTAAACATACGAAAACTCGCTATTACATTTTAGCGATGATTTTTTTGGTGACGGCCTTTAATTACGGTGATCGTGCAACCCTTTCAATGGCTGCAACACCAATGTCTCATGAACTGGGCATCGACTCGGTTACCATGGGATATATCTTCTCGGCCTTTGCATGGGCCTATGTTATTGGTCAAATTCCAGGTGGTTGGTTACTCGATAAGTTCGGTGCTCGCCGTGTATATTTCTGGAGCTTGTTTTTGTGGTCTTTATTCACAGTCTTAATTGGCTTTACCAATATTTTGGGTGATACAGCAACCATCATTACATCTCTATTTATTTTAAGATTTTTAGTTGGATTATCTGAATCACCAGCTTTCCCGGGTAATAGTAAAATTGCTGCTGCATGGTTTCCTACCAAAGAACGTGGAACGGCTGCTGCCATTTTCAACTCATCTTCTTATTTTTCCACTGTACTTTTCGCCCCCCTCATGGGTTGGCTTGTTGCAACCGTACATTGGCAATCTATTTTCTGGGTCATGGGTGGTTTAGGAATTCTACTTTCCTTTATCTGGCTAAAAGTTATTTATAGCCCGACTACCCATCCAACGGTTAACCCAGAAGAAGTGAAATATATTGCTTCAGAAGGTGCATTACTCGACATGGGTGAAAACAGCCAAAATACTAAAAGAGAAAAAATCACATGGAGTAAGGTCAAGCAATTACTTTCTTCACGCATGATGCTCGGTATTTTTATTGGACAATATTGTGTAAATACGCTCACTTATTTTTTCTTGACTTGGTTTCCTGTTTATCTTGTAAAAGAAAGACATCTCAGCATTTTAGAAGCTGGTTTTGCAGCAGTGGCACCTGCACTCTGCGGCTTTGTAGGTGGGATTTTAGGTGGGTTAATTTCGGATAAATTAATTCGCATGAATTACAGCTTAAGCTTTTCAAGAAAACTTCCTATCGTGGTCGGATTCTTGGTTTCAACCTCGATCATTATGTGTAATTACGTTGATTCACAAGCAGCCATCGTGTTCTTTATGTCGTTATCTTTCTTTGGTAAAGGCGTAGGTTCTTTAGGTTGGGCGGTTATGTCTGACGTTGCACCAAAAGAAATGGTCGGACTATCTGGTGGAATGATGAATGCATTTGGTAATACGGCAGGAATCGTCACCCCAATTGTGATCGGATATGTCTTGGCCAGTACTGGTTCTTTTAACCTTGCATTGACTTATGTAGGCGTGCATGCAATTGCAGCTGTCATTTGCTACACCGTTATTGTCGGCAAGATCCAACGCTTCGAGTTAAAACCAACATCTTAAAACTTTAGTGCTATAACGCTTGAAAAAATTAAGCGTTATAGCCCTCTTCAAATGTATACAAGGAATGATCATGCCCAAGCCTATCCTGATAAAAATTAGTCCTCTTGATAATGTCGCCATTGTGGTGAATGATGGCGGGTTGCCACAATCGACACATATTGAAGAATATCAATTGACCTTGGTTGATCATGTACCACAAGGGCATAAAGTTTTATTAGAAGAATTAAAACAGGGCGAAGCAATTATTCGTTATGGCGAAACGATTGGCTATGCCAACAAAGACTTACCCGCAGGCTCATGGGTAAATGAAAATGTGACCGAAATGCCCCAAGCACCTGAACTCGATGATTTAGAACTCGCAACTCGCCCAGATCCGAAGCTTCCTGCTCTTAGCGGATATACATTTAAAGGCTATAAAAATAAAGATGGCAGCGTAGGCACAAAGAATATTTTAGGCATTACCACAAGTGTTAACTGCGTAGAAGGTATTGTCGATTATGTCGTCAAAATTATTGAAAAAGATTTATTACCTAAATATCCAAACGTAGATGGTGTCGTCGGTTTAAATCATTTATATGGATGTGGTGTGGCCATTGATGCACCTGCTGCAATTGTGCCTATTCGTACTATCCATAATCTTGCTCTCAACCCTAATTTTGGTGGAGAGATTATGGTGGTAAGTCTGGGCTGCGAAAAAATGCAACCTGAACGACTCCTAAATATTCCAAAAGAAAACAAATATATTCCCCTAGCAAATGAAGACATTATTCAGTTGCAAGATGAACGCCATAACGGATTTGAAAGTATGGTGAACCATATTTTAGCCGTAGCAGAACAACATCTGGAAAAATTAAACCAGCGTACACGTGAAGAAGTTCCAGCATCTAACTTAGTTGTAGGAATGCAATGTGGTGGGAGTGATGCATTTTCTGGAGTAACCTCAAACCCTGCCGTTGGTTTTGCAGCCGACCTGATTGTGCAATGTGGTGGCACAGTCATGTTTTCCGAAGTTACAGAAGTTCGCGATGGTATTCACCTACTCACCCCACGTGCAGCAAATGAACAAGTTGCCAAAGACTTAATTCGTGAAATGAAATGGTACGACGACTATTTAGCAGCAGGCCAAGTAGATCGAAGTGCCAATACCACGCCGGGCAATAAAAAAGGCGGACTCAATAACATTGTAGAAAAAGCGATGGGATCGATTGCTAAATCTGGTCGTTCGCCAATTGTAGAAGTTCTCTCACCTGGGCAAAGGCCAACTAAAAAAGGATTAATTTTTGCGGCAACACCTTCAAGTGACTTTATCTGCGGTACTCAACAAATGGCATCGGGAATTACGGTCCAAGTCTTTACCACAGGCCGTGGTACACCTTATGGTTTAGCTGCCGTGCCCGTGATTAAAATGGCAAGCCGAAATAATATTGCAAACCGTTGGTACGACCTGATTGATATCAGTGCAGGCGATATCGCTATTGGTAAAAAAACCATTGAGGAAGTGGGCTGGGAGCTGTTTGAACTGATTTTACAAGTGGCTAGTGGCGAACAACAAACGTGGTCGGACCGTTGGGGTATTCATAACTCACTCGCTGTATTTAACCCCGCACCTGTGACCTAACAAGCTTTAAAAGATGAGGATACCCCTCATCTTTTTCACATTTTAGTTATTAATTACGACACATTTCACCAAAACTTACCATCGCTGCTAAAATAACACTGAAAATTAAGAACCTTATTTCTATATGCAAAACCAGACTGTTCCAACACTCCCCTCAACTCAACTTGGAAAAGCACTGCTTTGTCTCATGACATCGGCATTATTGTTTTCCATTATGGGGGTGTGCATTCGTTTTGTTTCACAAACGGTAGACAATGCCACAGTCGTGTTTTTTAGAAATGCGGTGGGTTTATTTATTTTTATTCCTATGCTCTTTAGGCAAGGACTGGACTTTGTTAAGACCGATAAACTCTGGATGCATACTTGGCGAAGTGTTGTGGGGCTCGCTGCAATGTATGGCTTTTTCTATGCCATTGCGAACTTAAAACTATCGAATGCGATGGTTTTTAGCTACTCATCCCCAATCTTTATTCCACTCATTGCATGGCTTTTCTTAAAAGAAAAAATTACTAAATCGATGATTTTTGCTGCTGTGATTGGACTCGTTGGGGTTTTATTTGTTGCTAAACCCGACCAAGGCCTACTCAATGCATTGTCCTTTATTGGTTTAGGTGCATGTTTTTTATCAGCCATGGCCTTTGTAACTGTCAGAGCTTTAACCAGTACAGAACCACCTGAGCGTATTGTTTTTTATTTCTGTATTTTTGGTAGCTTAATTTCATCAATTCCAATGTTCTGGCATTGGCGCATTTTCACTTGGCACGAACTGGCATTACTGGTTGCCGCTGGACTTTTAGCAAACATTAGTCAGCTTTTTATGTCTTATGCGTACAGCTTAGCGCCAGCAGGACAAATTGGCCCAATGAACTACATCGCAATTGTTTTTGCAGGAATTTGGGGATTTATTTTTTGGCATGAATTACCGGATCTGTTTAGTATGATCGGCATATTTATTATTTTATTTGCCATTTTGCTCTGTAATCCATTTTTACAGAAAAAATTATTAACTCGATTTAAGTAACGGACTTAGCTCATTTAATTCATTTGCTGTATTCGATACTCATTCGGTGAAATGCCTGTCCAGTGCCGATAGGCTTTTCTAAAATTAGAGGTATCTGAAAAGCCAATTCTCTCAGCAATTTCATCTATAGATAAAGTCGTCTCTCGCAAATATTCATCCGCAAGACGGCGCCGAGTTTCATCTAACAACTCTTGATAAGTCAAACTAAAACCTGCCAAGCGCCGATGTAAAGTACGTTTTGAAATATGCAACCGCTCAGCCATTTCTTGAGCTGATGGAAAAAGCCCCGTTCCATCCAATAGTATTAAACGAATTGTTTTCACCAACTCAGGCTCTTCAGGTGCAGTAGTGCCTAACATCCGCTCACAAAAAGACTTACACATATCTGCGGTAATCGGGTTGGCATTTGGACAAGGCACATCTAGCCACTTTAAATCAAAGTGCCATTGCATCACTCCTGCATTAAACTGAACGGGACAATGAAAAACTTTTTCGTACTCTTCTGCGTAATCAGGTGCTGGATAAGGCAATAAAAGCTTCTTTGCTTGAAATGGCCCTTCAAGCACACGTTCAATTAAGGTTTGCATTGAGCTAAACCAAAATTCGCACACCAAAGGCAGAAGCTTGCCCAGTGCAATAATGTCCTGCCCTTCAAAAACAGCAGCGTCATCTCGAATATAAAAAGACTTCTTTAAAATAGGGCCTGCAAGCTTAATATGCCGAATTCCAAGCTCTACTGCTTGTCTAAAATTGCGCGAAGAATAGAGTGCATAACTATATACCCCGAAATCTGACAGCCGCTGCTTTTGTCCTGCACGTAGTCCAATTAAGGGATCGTGAGATAAACGTTGAATATTTTGAAATAACTGAATTTTTTGAAGTTGAGAAATATATAAAGAGGATTGATTCATGGTGTCTGGTGAAATATTTGTACCAGATAGAACATCTGGCATTGAATGACCTTGTGAACCCATTTCATCAAATAAACTGCTCAATCCCAGCAAATATGTATTAGAACCTAAGGATGTATTATCATAATTTCCTTCGATAATACTATTTTCATTTTTATAAAGATTATTAGGCATTTAACTTACACCATCCCTAGAGTGACGTGCATAATGGCACTAAATTACCTCTTGTTGTCTCAATTTAACATCGACCATACGACGCTTCAAGCATAAAGTATGATAAGCAAAAGTATGGAAGGAACAATAATGGAACGCTCCACTTTAAAAGAATATAGCGGCTCTGCCACTGAACATATGGAACTTATCTTTTCCAAACAACGTGCCAATTTTGAGGCGGACCCTTACCCAAGCCTTGAAACACGCCGTACAAAACTGCATCAACTCAAAAAACAAATTATTCGTTATCAAGATGCTTTAGCTGCTGCGATTAATTCTGATTTTAGTTCAAGATCACTTGATGAATCTAAGTTACTTGATCTGCTTGGTTCAGTGTTGGAAGCCGATCACGCGATTCATCATTTACGCCGCTGGATGCGTCCAAGTAAACGCCGTACCGAGCTTTTATTTTTATCAAATCGTTTAAGTGTGCAATACCAACCTAAAGGCGTGGTTGGTGTGATTGTGCCATGGAACTTCCCTGTTTATTTAGCACTTGGTCCGCTCATTGCCGCGTTAGCTGCAGGCAACCGAGTCATGATTAAGCTATCTGAAATTACACCGAACACCAATGCAATGCTAAGACGCATGCTCGCCGAAGTCTTTAATGAAGATGAAGTGGCCGTGTTTGGTGAAGAAATTACAGATCCAGCAAGATTTACCTCTTTGCCGTTTAACCACATTGTCTTTACTGGCTCTCCAGCTATTGGCAAAGTGGTCATGCGAGCAGCGGCTGAAAATCTAACGCCAGTTACACTTGAATTAGGCGGTAAATCGCCAGCAATTGTGGGCCGAAACTACCCGCTTGCCGATGCCGCCAAACGTATTACACATGGTAAAGCGACAAACAGTGGGCAAATCTGTGTAGCGCCTGACTATGCGTTGGTTCCTAAAGAAAGTATTGATGAATTTGTTGAAGCCTCTAAAGCAAGCTTTATAAAAATGTTTGGTCAAAACATCACAAACAATGAGAATTACACGTCCATTGTGAATGACCGTCATTTAAAACGTATTCAAGATATTTTGACCGACGCACAAGAAAAAGGTGCACGGATTATTCCTTGTGACACTTACAGCTTTGACCAACAAGGTCGTAGAATGCCTGTACAGATTGTGCTGAATTGCACACCAGATATGCGCATTATGAAAGAAGAACTCTTTGGCCCTATTTTACCTGTGGTTGCATACGATTCTTTAGATGATGCGATTACCTATGTGAAATCGGACGAACGACCTTTAGCGCTTTATTGCTTTACGCATAGCTCAGTAGAACGCGACCGGATTTTACGTGAAACTCATTCGGGTGGTGTGACCATCAATGATTGGGGCTGGCATGTAGTTAACCATGATGCTCCTTTCGGCGGTATCGGCAACTCGGGCATGGGGTCATATCATGGTGAAGAAGGTTTCCGTGAACTTTCTCATGCCAAAACTGTTTTTATACGACATCGGTTTTTCCCGACGCAGCTTTTCCACCCTCCTTATGGAACATTCCTACAAAAATTAGCAATCCGCTTTTTCTTGAAAAAAGGCGATCCAAATATTAAATAAGGATTCAAAAAAAAGCCTCGTTATGAGGCTTTTTTATTAGGTTTTACTTAATCAATGGGACGTAATAGAAAATTATGAAATTTACAGATCTTTATATAAGTATCTTCAAATAACTTTTCCATTTTAGGATTTCCATTATGATAGTCATCCCAAAATACTCCACTAAATTCTTTAGGTTCAATAGCAGTAGTTATGGTATCTTCCTGTTTATAAAATGAAATTTCCCAACCTTCAGGTATACTAGGATTAATTATTTCAAATTTAGAAATTTCTACAATAACAGGGGTACCGTCCGAATCACGGCGAACAGATACCTTTGTTTCATTTCGATATTCATTAAATTGCACCCCAAAACAGATGTATCTATTCCCAATAGTAAAATCGTACAAATTATTATCGTTACACTTAAGTATCATGGGTTTACTATTCCTTTTACTTTGTAATCTTTAGTTTTAAAATCAATTTAATTCATTTTAATATCTATGCCTATATTTAAAATCCTGAAATGCATTTCAGTCCTTATAAAAATTTTCTGAGTAAGTTTATTATTAGAATTTGTAACCCTAATCAAATTATCTTGAACAAAAAATTATAAGTTATTATTTTAAAAATAAAAAGCTAGGTCTCCCTAGCTTCGATATAAAGATTACCACACTCAATTTAAATATAATCAACCTTTTGTGCTTTTAAGATATCAAGCTGCATCATTTTTTTCTTTTTATATTTATAGGCAATAAACAAACCAATAAACCAGATTGGTGAACACTCAAGTGCAATTAAAGTGTCATGATCTAAAGCTAAAATTACGATAGTGAAAACTAAAAACAGCATCGTAAACCATGCCATAAATAATCCACCCGGCATTTTATATTGAGATTGAATATGTAATTCAGGGAATTTTTTACGATAGGAAATATAAGAAAGCACAATCAGCATGAATGTAAAAATACATAAAATTGAAGTGAGTGCTGAAATAATTGTAAACGCAGTCATAACATTTGGAACAATAAATAAAATAGATGTTCCCGCCGTCACACAAGCCATAGAAAACACAAGCCCTCTAATTGGAACCTTACTTTTCGATAATTTGCTAAAGCTTTTAGGTGCATCGTTGTCCAATGCTAGGCCATATAACATACGGCTGGTCGCAAAGATTCCACTATTGGCCGAAGATAGCGCTGAAGTTGCTACAACAAAGTTGATTAAACCCGCCGCAATTGGCAATCCAACCAAAGTAAACATTTCTACAAATGGGCTTTTTTCTGGTGAAACTTTTGCCCAAGATGTGACCGCAATAATACAAACCAATGCACCCACATAGAATAATAAAATACGTAAAGGAATAGAGTTAATGGCTTTTGGAAGTGATTTATGCGGGTCTTTGGTTTCAGCAGCAGTTGTACCCACAAGCTCAATACCCACAAACGCAAATATAGCAATTTGGAAACCAGCCAAGAAACCTGTTACACCATAGGGAAACATAGATTGTGTTTCAAACAAATGGCTAACCGATGCCTTAACACCATTTGGGGAAGTAAATCCGGTACTAATTAAGTAAATACCCGCAAGAATGAACAGAATAATGGCTGTAATTTTGATGAGGGAAAACCAAAACTCGAGTTCACCAAATAGCCGAACGGCTACAAAATTGAGTATGGTTAAGACTGCCAATGAAGTAAATGCAGGAATCCAGACAGGTAAATCGGGATACCAAAACTGCATGTACCCTCCGATCACAATCACGTCTGCAATAGCAGTAATAATCCAGTTACACCAATAGGACCAGCCCAGAAAAAAACCTGCCCACGGACCTAAATAAGCCGTTGCAAAATCGGCGAATGTTTTAAAATTAGTATTCGCCAGCAGCAACTCGCCCATTGCTCGCATTACGAAGAAAAAGAAGAAACCAATAATTAAATAGGTTAATACAATTGAAGTGCCTGAAATGCTTAATGTTTTACCGGAACCCATAAATAATCCAGTCCCGATTGCACCGCCAATCGCAATCATCTGAATATGACGATTGGTTAATGAGCGCTGCAATTTCTCTTCTTCTTGCTCAGTCATATGTTGACTACCAAGAAGATCTCCTTCCAGGAATTGCTTTCCGTTATTCTTACTCATGTAATATTTACTCCAATTTATAGCAACTGTCGTAAATGTTTTAATAATAAATAAATTATATGATTATTAATTTAGTCCACTAAATCATTTTAAAAATATTATTAAATCATTTAAAACCTTATAAATTCCTTTTTAAAAGCTATTACCTATAACAATAAAAATTAATCATAAATCCTTTCCTTCATTATTATATTAGCCTGACCTCTATCAATATAATTTCAGTAGACAATTAAAATATATAAATTAATTAAATATTTTAATTCTCTATATTTTATAGAATAGCGGTAGGCTAATGAATTCCAGCTCAGCGAGCAAGATTGTGTTTATCCATATACCAATCTTGCGTTAGCGATAATATAGTATTCCTTCTTAAATTTGGTGAAATGTATAGTATTTCTGCTTAATTAACAGCCATTCGTAAATGATCAGTCTCTTTGAGTTTGTTTGCCGCTTTTGGATTCGAAATGTGTCTAGCTCGAACACTTAGCATGCGAACGAAATCGCCATTTTTAGCATTCAATTGTTCTGCTTGTTCTTTTGTTAATTGCAATATGTTCTGATGAGGTTTGCTATACACAAGAATGGCGCGATAATTTTCATAGTCATCATTGGCCACAATGTAAGGTTCATCCCCTACCGCAATATTTTCAGGTTGTTCAAATTGGACCGTTACAGATTGACTTTCTTTAATCGCCCTTAAATTTTCAATATCGGCTTGCAATGTCGCCCCGCCATCAAAAATATCGACATATCCTTTATAGCGTAGCCCTTCTTCGAGTAAGAGGTTGTAGGCTGGTCGCGTGTTTGGGTGAACAATACCGATCGCAGCTTTAGCATCGTCAGGCAACATATCGACATAGAGTGGATGTCTTGGCATCAGCTCAGCAATAAAAGCCTTTTGCCCGACTCCACTTAAATAATCAGCTTTGGTAAATTCAATATCAAAAAACTTATGACCTACTGCATTCCAAAATGGTGATTGCCCATTTGCATCGGAATAACCACGCATTTCTGCCACAATGGTTTCTTCAAAATATTGGCGAAATGCCGACAGAAACAAGAAGCGAACTTTAGATAAAAATTTGCCATTTTTATTTAAGCGATAGTCCGGATCTAAAAATAAAGTACAAAGCTCACTACAGTTGGTGTGGTCATTACTCAAATATAGTGTTGGTAAAGCTTTATAAACACTTAGAGGTTCTGACGCATGAACTTGGGTCCCTACATGAAAATTGTACCAAGGCTCTTTTAAACCAAGTGCGACTTCAATACCACAGACCCCTACTACTTTGTTGAGTTCAGTATCTTCTAGAACAAATAAATAAACCTGATCTGCCTTTGGCAACTCACCTGCAACTGTCTTGCAAGCTCGGTCGATGCGCGCTGCCAATTTTTCTATATTGGGCTGTAAAGACGTCAAGCCAAAACCTGCTTTTTGAGCCAAGAGGTAAAGGTCATTAACATCTTTAGGTTCGATGTAGCGAATAATCATCATGCCACTTGTTCATCCTTTTGAAATGCTACGAAGCGAGCAAGCGCACGTTCAAAGCGTTTTAAGCCTTCATCAATATCAGCAAATGGAATAATCAGAGATGGTGTGAAACGTACAACATTTGGACCAGCAATAAGGCTAAGTAATCCTTCTTCACCCGCAAGGTTGTTAATATCTTTTGCTTTGCCAGCGAACTCTGATTTTAAGACGCAGCCAATGAGTAAACCTTGACCACGAATTGTTTCAAAGATTTCATGTTTTTCGTTTAATTTATTTAAAGCTTTTTTATAGTAATCATGGCGCGCTTTAACCCCGTTAAGCACTTCAGGCGTATTAATAAATTCAAATACTGCACCTGCAACTGCACTTGCTAACGGATTACCACCGTAAGTCGTACCGTGCGTACCGACTGAAAAATGCGGAGCAAATTTATCAGTTGTTAACATTGCACCGACAGGGAAACCACCGCCTAAAGCTTTTGCAGTCGTAAGCACATCTGGCATAACACCTGTGTTCATGTAGGCATAAAGTGCACCTGTACGGCCGACACCAGTTTGTACTTCATCAAAAATAAGTAAGGCACCAAACTGATCACACAGCTCGCGTAAACCTTTTAAAAATTCAATGTCAGCAGGAATAACGCCGCCTTCACCTTGGATCGGTTCAACAATAACTGCACATGTCTGCTCATTAATTACCGCTTTTGCTGCTTCCAAATCGTTAAAGGCAACATGGTTGATACCATTTGGAAGCGGCGCAAAGTCTTGTGAATATTTAGGCTGACCACCTGCCGAAACGGTAAATAAGGTACGACCATGGAAAGCATTTTTAAATGCCACAATGCCACTTTTACCAGCAATGCCACTGTCTAAACCGACTTTACGCGCTAGTTTCAATGCAGCTTCATTGGCTTCTGCACCTGAGTTACAGAAGAATACCTTGTCTGCAAATGTATTTTCAGTGAGTTGTTTTGCAAGGCGTAGAACAGGTTCATTGGTATAACCATTGCCTACATGCCAAAGTTTTGTTGCTTGTTCTGTTAAAGCATTCACTGCCACTGGATGCGCATGACCTAATGCGTTTACTGCAATTCCGCCTGCAAAATCAATATATTCTTTATTTTCTTGATCCCAGATACGTGAACCTTCACCACGTACAGGAATGAAATTTGCTGGTGCAAAAACTGGAACCATCCACTCGTTAAAGTCACTACGAGAAACTGCAAAATTATTCATTCTATCTAGTCCATTAAATTAAAATTATTAGGGTTAGCTGATGACCCTATTATTCAAAATCAAATTGATTCACAAAATTTGTATTTCAGTAAAAAATGAATTATTTTTTACCAATCTGATAATTGACAATTACAATATGGATAATATTGATCAAATTATTTTAGGTTTGCTTAAAGATAACGCACGGATGTCTGTTACCGAGTTAGCCGAAAAAGTTCACGTTTCGAGAGCAACGGTCAAAAAGAGAATCGAGTACTTAGAGTCTTCGGGCATCATTACCGGTTATACGGTACGGTTTAAGCCCAACGCAGAACGCAACGTTATCCGTGCATGGATGAGCATTATGGTCGAAGGGACTAAAGCGCAGTCTGTGATTAAAGAACTACGCCTAGAAAGTGCGGTCGAATGTTTGCATAAAACCAATGGCAAATGGGACATTTTGGTCGAGTTACGGTCTGACACTTTAGAAAACTTCGACAAAGTTTTAGAAAGAATCAGGAATATTTCAGGTATTTATAACAGTGAAACCAGTATTCTGCTGGCGAGCCATAAGACTTGATATTTCAGTTTAATTTCAAAGAATAAGAACAAAAAATTGATGAGCTAAGCATAAGGTTTGGCTCATCAAGCTGCTCTCTTCTAGTAAAATTCTTCTATTGTCATTCATCAAATCTACTGAACAAGTACAACAATGAACCTCTCCTAAAAATCTTCAATAAATTTTTTAATTTTTTTAAATAATCAAATCAAAAACTTAAAATCTAATTTAATCTAAATTCCAACTTTTTTCACTCATTCCCCTCATCAAAGCATTTGACAGAAAATTTAAAACATAATACATATAGTCTTATATGTTATATGTTAAAACCTAAGGACAAGGTATAAAAAATGGCTAACACTCAACTAAAACACTTTATTAACGGCGAATATGTTGCTAGCAAAGGAAATGATTATTTTGACTTGGTAAGCCCAGTGACTGGCGAAGTTTACGGTCAATCGCCTAATGCAACCGAGGCCGAAGTTGATGCAGCTTACGCTGCCGCAAAAGAAGCCTTTAAAATTTGGGGACGCAGTACACCTTCGACTCGTCAAAAAGCATTATTGAATTTGGCAGATGCTATCGAAGCAAATGCCGAGCGTTTAATTGAGGCTCAAAGCCGTAATACGGGTCAGTTAAAACACTTAATTGCATCTGAAGAAGTAGGTGCATCGGCAGATCAGGTTCGTTTCTTTGCAGGCGCTGCCCGCTTACTCAATGGCACAGCTTCAGGTGAATATTTAGAAGGTTTAACCTCTTCTATTCGCAGAGAACCAGTCGGTGTGGTTGGTCAAGTTACACCTTGGAACTATCCACTCATGATGGCTGTTTGGAAAATTGCACCAGCTTTGGCCGCTGGTAACACAGTGGTACTTAAACCAAGTGATACCACGCCTGAAAGTACCCTTTTACTGGCAGAAATTGCTGCACCGTTTTTCCCTAAAGGTGCATTTAATGTGGTGCTAGGCCAAGCTCAAGTGGGTTCAAAAGTTGTATCGCATAAAACACCTGCACTCGTTTCTATTACAGGTTCGGTTCGTGCAGGCTTACAAGTTGCAGCTTCTGCGGCAGCAAATTTAGCTAAAGCCCACCTTGAGCTTGGTGGTAAAGCACCTGTTGTTGTTTTTGAAGATGCCGACATCGATAAAGCTGTTGAGATGATTGCTTTAACGGGTTACTTCAATGCAGGACAAGACTGTACTGCTGCAACGCGCGTGATCGTTGCTGAAGCAGTTCACGATGAATTTTTAGGTAAATTAATTGAAGCGGCAAAAAATACACGCTTTGGTGAACCAGATGATCAAGACGCACTTTATGGTCCACTCAACAACGCTAATCAATTAAAGAATGTTAAAACCTTTATTGACAACTTACCTACTCACGCCAAAGTTGAAACAGGTGGCAAGCAAGCCGATCGTCCAGGCTTCTATTTTGAACCGACTGTGATTAGTGGTTTAAAACAACATGACGAAGCAATTCAAAATGAAATTTTTGGGCCAGTGATTACTGTTCAAAAATTTACAGATGAAAATGATGCCATTGAAAAAGCCAACGATATTGAATATGGCTTGGCTTCAAGTGTCTGGACTAAAGACCATGCACGTGCAACTCGCCTGTCTCGTGAACTTGATTTCGGTACGGTTTGGATTAACACCCATATTCCTCTAACTGCAGAAATGCCACACGGCGGCTTCAAAAAATCAGGTTATGGTAAAGATTTATCAGGTTACGGTTTTGAAGAATATACTCGCGTTAAACATGTAATGAGTTCAAATGAATAATAAAAATCAGATTTGAAAGGAGATCAAAATGAATAAACAAGAAATGAAAGACTTTGTGAGTAAGGCGCACCACGAGTTATTTAATTTACATGACACTACTGCTCTAGACCGCTATTTTTCGGAAGACTTTATTGAGCACTCTCCACTGGTTGCCAACGGTATTTCAGGATTGCGTCAACTGGTAGAAGACTGCCCCGACATGCAACATGAAGCTGTGCGTGTATTGGCAGATGGCGACTTGGTTGCAATTCATGGGCGCTTTCAAGGATTAGATGAAAACCCGTTAGTTGGCTTTGATATTTACCGAGTGAAAGACGGCAAAATTGTGGAACATTGGGATGGACTGGTAGCAGAAGCAGCTCCGAATGTGAGTGGCAGAACACAATTAGATGGTCCAACCGAAATCGTAACTCATCATGACCCAGAGGAAAATCGTGAGATTGTGACCTCTTTCTTTAAGAAGTCATTAATTGATGGTAATTACGAAGCATTTAAAGAATACACCCACGGCGATCAGTTCATTCAGCATAGCCCAGATATTGGTGATGGCGTTAAGGCAGTGATTGATTTTTTGAACAATATCCGTAATGAAGGGCAAGGTTTGGTATACTCCAAAACTCATCGCTCCATTGCTGATGGTCAATTTGTATTGACACATTCCGAAGGAAATATTGCTGGAAATCGACATGCCTATTTTGAATTGTGGCGTGTAGATAATGGCAAAATTGTTGAACTTTGGGATGCAATACCAGCTGTGCCTGAAGATGAACAGGCAGTCCATCAATATGGCGTGTTTTAATCATTTATCCGTTTCATTAAGCTAAGTCACTGACTTAGCTTTTAGAGAATTCGCCATGTCAGCATATACGATAATTTTTGCACCTATCGCTCAGGCAACTCGCTCGGAACAAGTTGTTGAACGCTTGGAAAATGCAATTATCTCTGGATTGCTCAAAAGCAATGAACAACTTCCTAACGAGGCGGATTTAGCTCGCTTAATGGGAGTGTCACCGATTACCGTTCGTGAAGCGTTAAATACTTTACGGGTAAAAGGTCTGATTGATACACGACGCGGACGAAACGGTGGAAGTTTTGTTTGTGAGTTACCTTCCGACTTACTCTTAAACAAACATCCTTTGCGTCAAGCTTCAAATGAATATCTTGCTGATCTAGGTGAATTTCATAGTGCAATTTTAAGCCATGGTGCCTATTTGGCAGCACAAAGAACCACTGAATATGAACTGGGCAAAATCAAAGAATTGATTGAGCAATTTGAACAAGCCGTTGAAGCAGACACTCGTGCCCAGCTTGATTTACGCTGCTTGCTCACTCTCACCTCTTTTGCCCAATCAGCTCGACTGGCAAATCAAGAGTTAACCATACAAGCCGAATGGGCTCCGCTCATCGCAGTGCTTTACCAAGATGATCAATTTCATCAATTGGTCGTCGCGCAATACCACCAACTTTTATCATCTTTTGTTCAAGGCAATGAAGATGATGCTGTTATTCAAGCACGAAAAATTATTTCGATGCTAACAGACCAAATGCTTCGATATAAGTTATCTATCGAATAAAAACAATAAAGTAGAGCGCTTATCAAATATCGAGTGAGAAATACGGAATTTTAGGAGTTATAGGAATGACCCAACATTTAGATATAGAAGAGCTTCAAAATTTGTTAAAGACGGTGGTTGAGGAAACGACAGCCATTACAGAAAAACTGGCAACTAAAGCGAGCAAAATTCTGTCAAAACATGAACCTGAAAAAACAAAAGATATTAAGCTTTCCGGTTCAGAACGTTCAGCTTTGCAAAAGGAAATTAAAAAGGCACTACAGGAAAGTCATTACAGTCAAGGCATCGGCTTTGCAAGTTATAGCCCTGCAACGCAAGAAGAACAAGATTATTGGACACTCGAATGGTGGTATAAAAAAGAAGATCAGTTACAACAAGCCAAACTTGAAAACTATCAAAATGCTCAGCGATTTTTAGATTTTCGCTCTTTTGAGTGGTTCCATAAACCTGCTCAAAATAAAAGTCCGTGCATCCATGGACCTTATGTCGATTATATTTGCAATGGTGCATACACCATCACCCTTGCCCATCCAGTCATGATTCGTGATCAATTTATCGGTGTGATTGCCACCGATATTTTAGTTTCCGCACTCGAAAAACTTCTCATGCCGAAGCTTAAAAACATTAAGCAAAAAGCAATCGTGATCAACGATTCTTCTCGCGTCATTACGTCAAATGACGTCACGATCAGGACAGGCACATTATTTAGAGAACAAAGCCCCGAGCAGGTTCTCTCACGACCGTGTCAATCTTTTCAATTGGTCGTTATCTAAAGTGAAGTCAAAAATACTAAATATTTGACCTTACTTTAGGGCATCACCAAAGCGAAACAGCACCTAAAGCCTCTGGCTTTTGTTCAAACTTTCTTCAAACAGACTTGCTCATTCAGGTCTTGGGGAAGTTTTGGCTCAAAAATAGCATCGCTTTTCCGGATGAAAAGCAAAACAACGAAATTTGAGGTTGAAATGACATGGAAAATAAAACGTCTTCCTTAAAAAAACTGTCTCTTTGGCAAGTCACGATTATTGGTATTGCCTACATGACGCCAATGACAGTGTTTGATACTTTCGGCATTGTCTCTGGAATTACCAATGGTCATGTGCCACTTGCCTATTTACTCGCACTTGGCGCCATGTTACTCACTGCTTGGAGCTATGCAAGATTCAGCAAAAATTCAGAAAAATCAGGCTCAGCATATAGCTATACTGCTGAAAGCCTAGGCCCTAAAAGTGGCTTTTTTGTCGGTTGGTGCTCCCTACTCGACTATCTGTTATTACCACTCATTAATGTTTTGCTTGCCGCAATTTATCTCACTGCCCTCATACCAAGTCTGCCTTACTGGTTTTGGGTGATTGTGTCAGCGAGCTTAGTCACCTTAGTGAACTGTTTCCGCATTCGATTACTGGCCAATTTAAGCCTATTGTTTGTGTTTGCACCCATTATACTCATGGTTATCTTTGTCTATTTAGTGATTCATGGCATTGGTTCTGCACAAGGCTATGATCATGTACTTACTTTAGCCCCACTCTGGCATGAGCACCAATCTTTACTACCGCTCGTGGCGGGCGCCTCAGTTTTGTGCTTTTCATTTCTAGGTTTTGATGCGGTTACTACGCTTTCAAATGAAACCAAGCAACCCACCAAAAATATTCCCCGAGCAGTCATGTTAACAACACTTGCTGGTGGATTCATTTTCTTTACCGCCGCTTGGTTTATTCAGCTTTATTTTCCAAATAATCTTCGCTTCCAGCACCCTACTGAAGCACTTCCTGAAATTGTGCTTTATGTCGGTGGTGCATTTTTTCAATCCATATTCTTATGCGGGCAAATTATGAACACCGTTGCCTCTGGCCTAGCCTCACATGCCAGCGCGTCACGTTTACTGTATATAATGGGCACTGACAATATTTTTCCTAAAAAGTATTTTGGGACAATTCATATCTCCTTAGGTACACCATTTTTCTCGGTTTTATTTGTTGGTCTTATTTCGATGTCCGCGGTTTTTCTAGATTTAGCACAAGTCGTAAGCCTCATCAGCTTTGGTGCTCTAGTCGCTTTTACAGCCGTAAACTTCTCGGTTTTTATGAAATTTTATATTAAAGATAAACAGCGCTCAGGGTTTAAAAATAAATTCTTAAACCTATTTTTGCCACTTATATCAGTCATCAGCATTATTTGCCTCTGGCTTAACCTTGACTCATCTTCACTGACTTTCGGATGTTTCTGGTTATCTT